>QJWJ01000346.1 GCA_003235365.1 Deltaproteobacteria bacterium | reverse complement strand
GGGGTTCCCATGTCGATGGAGGAGAGCCTGGGCCCCTTGATCGCCCAGCGGGCGCCGACGATCGGGAAGGGGAAGCTGAACGTCGCGGTGACCTATACTCATATCCGCTACTCGACCTTCGAGGGAACGCCGCTCAGCAACCTCTCGCTGGAGTTCCATCACCAGGACATCGGTAATGACGGCGTCCTCACCGGAATCGAGACGGACACGATCACCGCTTCGTTGGACACCACGATCGACCAGGACGTATTGGGCCTGTTCGGAACCTATGGTCTCACCCCGAACTGGGATGTCGGAGTGGTGGTGCCACTCGAGCGCGTCTACATGAGCGTCAACGGTCACGCGACCATCAACCGTAACAGCGCGCTCAGCACCGTCGTGCATAACTTCGGGCCCAACTCGAGTCCTCAGGACGTGAGCGCGAGCGACAGCGCCAGCGGTATCGGTGACGTCTTGCTGCAGACCAAGTACAACTTCGTGCGCGGCTCCAGCAGTCTGCCGGACATGGCCATCGTCGGTCGCGTCAGACTCCCAACCGGTAACGAGTCCGATTTGCTCGGAACCGGCGAGACCAACGTGACCGCCCTGTTCGTCGCGTCGAAGACCATTGGAGCGATCGCACCGCATCTGAACCTCGGATACGGCGTCTCGAGTGCTGGGTCGAGCGAGAACACCGTGCAGTATGTCGTCGGGTTCGACGCCCGGCTCCATCCGCGGGTAACGATCGCGGCCGAGCTGTTCGGCGTGTGGAAGCCCGAGGGTACAGGCGTGGGCGACAATCTGGTCGATGCCGCATTCGGCATCAAATGGAATGTGGTCCGCAGTTTTCTCGTCGGCGCCAATGTCATCGTACCGGTCAACAAGGACGAAGGGCTGCGAGCGAACGCGATCTGGACCGTTGGGGCCGAGTATACGTTCTAGACGTATGATGAGGCTACGAAACGCCGAGTTCAGCCTATAGCAGCTCGGGCGCACGCTGAACATGATGTGGACACCCGTACGGATAAGGCATGACCTGCCGGTCGGCGCGCGCACCGCACGCTCGCGGACCTGGCATGCCCGCGGCCACGTCCGTCGGGTCTTCTCGTCCATACTGATCGGTTGCCTGCTCCTCGGCTTCAGTTGGGAGAAGGCGGACCCCGCCACTCCCGCAAGCGTCGCGGTCCTGATGAGCGCGAACGTGCAAGCCTATCGCGATGCGCTCAAGGGGTTCCGCGACGACCTGCGCCACCCCATCGCAGCCGAATACGACATGGGGGGAAACCTGGACGCGGGGCGCAAAGCGCTTACCGAGATTCGCCAGAAGGTCAAGCCCGACCTGATCTTGGCAGTCGGGGTTTGGGCGCTGCAGGTGCTGGCGGAGCAATCGCCCGACGTGCCGGTCGTCTATGCCATGGTCCTCAACCCGCCCACCGTGATCGGCGATCGGCGACGGAACATCACCGGCGCGAGCATGAACGTCCCAGTGAAATCTACCATGGAGTGGGTTAGAAAACTGGGACCGCAGATCCGGCGCGTCGGTGTGGTGTTCAACCCGGCCAAGACCGGCTACTTGATCCACCAGGCCGAGCCCGCAGCACGCGAGCAAGGCCTGCAACTGGTGGTCAAGCAAATCCGCTCGCCGAGAGAGGCGATATCGGCCCTCGACTCCCTGGCCGAAAGCGGAATCGACGCGCTATGGATCCCGCCGGACGAGACGATTCTGGCGCCAGAAGTCGTCGAGCACATGCTTCTGCTCTCGTACTCGAAGCGTCTGCCGGTCATTGGGCTGTCGGAACGCCAAGCGCAGCTGGGGGCGACTCTGTCACTTCAGTACGGCAGCAGCGAAGATATCGGCAAACAGGCGGCCGAGCTCGCCAATAGCATCCTCGAGGGACGCCAAGCCTCCGAACTGCCTTATACGACCGTCCGCCAGCTCAACGTCACGGTCAACTTGAAGGTGGCCCAGAAGCTGGGATTGGACGTACCTGAGAGTATCCTCGCCATGGCGACGAGCGTGATCCAGTGAACTGGCGACAACCGTTCAATGGGTTCAGCACCTTCCGGGCTCGGGTGTTCTGGTCAGTGATCCCGATCGTCCTCTCCCTGTCGATCATCTACGGGTTGTTGGATCTGCGCGAACGGCAGGGATTGGTTGAAGAAGAGTTCATGAAGCGCGGCGAAGTCATGGGGGCCAATCTCGCTGATAGCAGCAAGCTGGCAGTGTTCGCCGAGAACGGAGTTCTGCTCGAGTCGTCGATTCGGGGGATGGTCGGAGATCCCGACGTCGCATCGGTTCTGATCTATGGGGACAGGGGTCAGATCCTCGCCACCGGCGGCAAGCACAGCGGCGACTCGGCCGGGCCGCCGGAACCGCTCGACGCGAGCGACAATGCACGCGTGTTCCGGGAAGGAAAGCCGCTCACGCGAACCCTGGCGCTCGGGCGGGAGCGCTTCGCCGAGTTTCTCGTTCCGATCGTGTCGGAGGAAGTGGGTTTGGCCGACGAGCTGCTGGTCGGCCCTCTTAGCACGTCACTGGAGCCTGGCCAGAAACCGAGCCCGCGTGTGATTGGCGCCGTGAAGCTCAGGATGTCGCTGCAAAGCGTGGAGGATTACGGCGCCGCACTGCTCAGGCTCTGGGTCAGCGTCACAGCCCTGTTCCTCGTCTTCAGCACCGTCGTCATCTATCACCTCTCCCGGCGCATCACGCTGCCCATCAAGCACTTGACGGTCCAAGCCCGCAAGATCGCGGAAGGCTTTCTCGACCAACGCATTTCGGTGCAGTCACGCGACGAGGTCGGACAGCTCGCGGTGACGTTCAACGACATGGCGGCAGCGCTGCAAACCAACATCGACGAGAAGCAAAGTGTCCTGGCCGAGCTGCAGGACTTGAACCGGAACCTGGAAGAGCGCATCCGGGATCGCACGGCGGAGATCGAGAAGCGAACCGACGAACTGCAGCAGTCGCTCGAGGAGGTTCGCGCGCTGGGAGCCGTCAGCCAGGCG
>QJWJ01000522.1 GCA_003235365.1 Deltaproteobacteria bacterium | reverse complement strand
GGCGGGGGTAATCGTTGCGTCGGGCGCCTCGTGTAGTCCCACGACTGCCCAACTCGAGGCGGTGAAGTACGCTCCGGCGGTGCGCGCTGATTGGCCCGTATCCACGCCCGCCGAGCAGGGACTGGATCCGATGCTCGTCGCACGGTTCTATTGGGATGCAGCCAAACTGGAGACCCTCCACGGCCTGGCGGTCTTCAAGAACGACCAACTGATCGCCGAGGAGTACTTCAACGGTTCGTCGATTGACGACGCCAACGACCGCATGTCCACCACGAAGAGCTTCGTCTCGGCGCTCACCGGGATCGCTCTCGACCAAGGGTGCCTGCCGAGCCTCGACCAGAAGATCATCGAGTACTTCCCGGAGTACGCCGAGAAGATGCGGCGGCAAGGAAAGGCGAACATCACCGTCAGGCAGTTGCTCGAGATGCGTGCGGGCTACCCATGGGAAGAGAACGAGCCTCCCTTCGCCGACTTGCTCTACTTTCAGTCCAAGCACGATTGGCTGCCGCGGATGATCGAGTTTCCGCTCACGCATCCTGGACGGTTCGGCTACAGCAATCTGACGTCGCACGTGCTGGGGGTTACCGTCGCGCGTGCCTGTCAGACGGAGCTTCCCGAGTTTGCCGACAAGTACCTTTTTGGTCCAATGGACGCGGCGCTGGTCGATTGGCACAGGGCGGCGGACGGCTACCACTTTGGGGCATTCGGCCTGTTCGTCACCGTGCGAGACATGGCGAAGTTCGGGTCGCTGTACATGCACGGCGGCGAGTATCGAGGCAAGCGGGTGCTCGCTCCCCAATGGGTGAGCGCATCGCTGCACCCGTACTCCACGGGCATCAACTTCACCGGCGTATTCTCGAGCTGGCTCGGCGACTACTTTCGCGACCTGGGGTACGGTTACCAATGGTGGACGGCGCGCGTCGACGACCAGGCGTTCGACTTCGCCTGGGGGCACGGGGGCAATCTGATTGTCTTGTTGCACGACCGCCGGATGATGATCGTGACCGCCGCGGACCCTTTGTACGATTCGCCTGGTGAGAAGGGATGGAGCAAAGAAGGGGCGATCATCGATACCGTCGGCAAGTTCATCGCTTCCCTTTCCGGTTAGGCTGCCTGAGGCGGGCAGGCCCATCCACCCTTGGCGGTCTTGATTCAGCGGTTCGAGCTGGCTCCGTCGGCGCGTCTTCTTGGGCGAAAGCATGCCTCGCAAACAGCGGTTGTGCATCCTGCTGGCGGCCGTATACTCTGCATCGTTGCGTATGGACTATCAGCGGCGCAGTGAGATCAATCGGTTTGCCGACGCGGTACGCGCGTACATCGGGCTGTCTGGTCCCCCATTCGACATGGCCGACGCGATACACCGCTTGGACGGCACGCTCGTCGAACTCGACGAGGTCGAGGCATCTCGTCGGGGCGAAGCAAGCGTGTGCAAGGTGGGGGATAGCTTCGAGGTTCGCGTTGGGCCCGCTGCCGAAACTCGGCGGCGTTTCAGCATCGCTCACGAACTCGGCCACCTGTTCCTGCACATGGGGTTTCGCGTCGACGCCGACAAATGGAACAACTGTCGCGAGTTCGACGAAATGAATCGTCAAGGAACCAGTGACGAAGAATACGAAGCTCACGAGTTCGCCGGTGCACTGCTCATGCCCGAGTTGGCGTTCAAAGACGTGGCCAATCGCCTCCGTAACGATGGCGTCTACGAAACCGACAAGATTGCGGCGCACTTCGGCGTTTCCGTGCACGCGGCGACGACGCGTGGCCGATGGCTAGGCTTGTTTTCCTGGACCTGAGTCCAGCTCGTCGGATTTGGCGTGAGCAACGAGCAGGATTCGCGCGTCGAGCAAGAGCTTCGAGCGGCCTACGAGGTGCTCGGTTCCGAGCGCGACAGCGGCTTGTCGGTCTACGCCTTTTCGTCGTTCGATCTGGTCAACTCGACGTCGTACAAGAGCCGCGCGCCCCAGCGCTGGCCCGACGTCATCAAGAGCTTCTACTACAGCGTGGAGCGAACGGTCGAGCGTGTGCTTCACGACGACGACGCCCTGCAGCCACAGGTGTGGAAGTACATCGGCGACGAGGTGGTGTTGTTCACCCGTGTTTACGACGATGCCGAGTTGTACCGCGCGCTGCAGATGACCGCCGATGCTTGTGCGCTGTTGCAGAATGAAGTGGCGGAGCGCGATGCCGACGACGATCGGGTTCAGCGGGCTCACCGCTTGGGAGTCAAGGCCTCGTGCTGGATTGCCCCGGTTGGGGATGTGCGTAGTGACCGGGCGCGCAACATCGAGGTGCAGACTCGCACGATCCCGATACGCGACTTCTTGGGGCCCGATATCGACACGGGGTTTCGAATTGGCAAGAGCGCGATGCGCGGTGCGGTCACGATCTCGGCGATGCTGGCCGAGCTCCTCGTTCAAGCAGAGTCGAGCCGCAGCCGTTTGATGCGCTTGGTCGGCTACCACAAGCTCAAGGGCGTCTGGTCCGGGCGTCCCTATCCGTCGATCTGGTATCGCTGCGATTGGCACGGATACGAGCACCAGTTCGACTACGACGAACTGCACGACATGCCCAAACAACAGCTCGTCGCCCAGTTGCGCCCTGCCGAGCTACGCACGGCGCTGTTGCAGACCAACAACCTCGAGATCAACGAACAAATCCGCGAGTACTTCGCTCGCGCGGCGCGACCGCCCGTCAGGCATCGCAGTCCGTCGAACCTCGTCGAGGTGCACGTCGCTGCGGCCTGCTACGATCGCGCTCGTCGTCGCGTGTTGATGCGAAAGCGCCGCTCCGGAAAGGACGTCGAGAAGCCCCGGATCTGGGACTTCGGTAGCGCGCTGCTGACCGCTCACCGCGACGTGGGTGACACACTGATCGCCGAGTACCACACGAAGTACGGTGTGGATCTCAGACCCGGAATCGACGAACCGTTGAGCTACTACTCGTACTGCCGTGAGGGACGTGTCGTTTCCGGGTTGGTGTTTGCGGCCGAGGTCGACTCGGGCCCAGCCGTCATGCGCGACTACAATCAGTGCGCGATGCAATGGTATCCATTGGATGAGGGGCCTCCGGCGGATGCCGTCGACGATGCGCGCAAGGTCTTTGACGGCATTCGACGTTTGTTCGGGTGAGCGGCGGTCAGTTCCGCACGATGCCGTAGTGTGTGCTCTTCTGCGCGCCTTTCAGCACGCGATGAAGACGAAGCCCGCCGTGCCGCAGACCGTCAGTTCGCCTGCGACGTGCAATACGGAGTCGGCAGAGGAGACGGAAACGTCGAACGTTCCGTCGATCACCGGTTCCTCGTCTCGGGGCACGATACTGTAGGCGCTCCTGAGCATGCTGCCTGAGAATGGTGTACCCTCTTCGTCCCAGTAGCGGACGACGCTGCCGTCGAGTTCGAGGCAGGGAAAGCCGCCGTCGGGCTCTGCGCAGGCGTGCACGCTCATGTTCGTCCCGCAACCGATTCGAGCCCGGGTATGCAGTCGCTCCAGGCCACACTTCTTCGCCCAGGGCGATTCGGGATGAGGGAACCTCAGGGTATGGATTGACTGGATTCCTGCATCGGTGCCCGGCGTTGAGTCGGTGGTGCCCGCATCCCGTTCGACCACCGTGACGTTGCTTGATGCTGAGGTGGGCTCGATGTGAAGCACAATCGCCGGGGTGACGTCAGCGGGGCATTCGCAATACGCTTCGGCTGAGGGCGGACCCATCTCGTCGACGATGAATGGGGTGTCATTGGTCATGCTCGCTTCGCCGCTTGGTGCCGCCATATCGGGCGAGCCCGGTGAAGATTGCTGCTCAGTGCCGTCTGGGGACGGGACGAACGCGCTCGGCGCCCCATCGGGGCGTGACCCACCGGGGCCGGTCTCGCGCACGTCAGACTCGGTCGGCCCCGGCGTCCCGTTCGACCGCGGCGTCGTTGCTTCGGCTCGCGGGCTCGGCAGTTGTCCGGATGGGGGCTTCGGGGACGAATCCGGGGAAGGGTCGACGCGATCGCCCTCCGCACGCCCCCCGGCTTCGGAGCTCGCGGAGCAGCCCAGGCTTGTTGCCGTCAGTGAGGTGCCGACAAAGACGAGTAATTTCCAAATCGTACGTGGTCTTGGCGATCGTGAGCCCGCAGCCATGATCGGGTGAGTTCCCACCAGTTGCGGTGGTGAGCACTCGACCATCACGGGCACTGTCGGGAACCACGGATGGAGGCCGGGGGTGGTGGTTGCCGTCACTCCGAAACGGACGTAGCGGGTCGGACTGCGACCGTCAAGGCGCGACACGAAGCTGATGTCGTCCATACAAATCGTGGTGTCGTGAACCTCTGGCGACAATAACGTCCCCGCCGCCCGACGTGCCATCGACCAGCTCGTCGTCCAAACCGAGCTCTTTGGCGTTCTCCCATGTCGTAGCAGTGCCGGGCTACACCATTTGGGTGAGGCGTGGTTCCCGTTTTTCTGATTTCTTGGATGGACGGTGCACGTTGTCAGTGGGCGGTGGGGCGTGGAGCAGTCGCGGGCTGTGCGTGGGAGTAACCCCTGGCCAGATGTGGTGAACGACGGAAAACTGGGGCTGATGCGGTGAATGAGGTGTGCCTTGCTTGGGTGTGAATCCGCAAGTGCTTGTTTGGGATTAATCCGTGATGTGTGCTCGTTGGCGAAATTCACTATTGCATCGATCGATTCGCTTGATCGACGATGGCGTCACAACGTGGCTGAGGTGCGCAGCTCTGCCGCCAATGAATCGTGAACGTCACTACCGATCGTCGGTGGTGGGTTCTTGCCGTGGTTCGGGTGCTGCTGAGCAGTCCAGTCCGCGCAACGAGTCGCGTGCGGTACGCACGGACTGATCGGGACGGTTGTAGTCAGGAAGGGTTCCAGAAGAGATGAGCAACAAACACGAACTAGGCAGCAGTGTGGGGGAACCAATCGCGGTGGTGGGCATCTCGTGTCGTTTCCCCGGCGGCGCGAATAGCCCAGCAGAGTTCTGGCAGTTGTTGACCGATGGTCGAGACGGCGTTGGCGAGGTCCCGGCGGACCGGTGGACGATCGACGACTTTCACTCGAAGCAGGGCGATCGCCTCGGTCGTATGGTCACTCGTTACGGCGGATTCGTCGACAACATCGATAGCTTCGACGCGGCGTTCTTCGGAATCACGCCTCGGGAAGCGTCCAGAATGGACCCCCAGCAACGACTGTTCTTGGAGACGACGTGGGAAGCTCTGGAGGATGCGGGCATTGCTCCCAGTTCACTCGCTGGAACTCAGACGGGCGTTTTCGTCGGCGTTTCTGGCTACGACTACGGCACGGTGCAGATCAACCCGGTCAACCGATACGAGATTGGGGCGCACACCATGACCGGCAACACGAACTGCATCATTCCCAATCGCGTCTCCTACCTGTTGGACGTGCACGGGCCTAGCATGGCGATCGACACCGCGTGCTCGTCGTCGCTTCTGGCCACTCACTTTGCACTGCGGAGTCTGCGGGCCGGAGAGTCGACGTGTGCCATCGTGGGTGGTGTCAACCTGCTGCTCAATCCGCTGACTACCGTCGCGTTCAGTCAAGGCGGCTTCCTTTCCCCCGACGGTAGATGTCGGTCCTTCGACGCGCGCGCCAACGGCTATGTGCGCGGAGAAGGTGCGGGCACCATGATTCTCAAGCCGCTGTCGGCTGCGCTGGCTGATGGCAATGACATCTATGCGCTGATCCGTGGCTCGGCCACCAATCAGGATGGCAGAACCGCGGGTATGACGGTACCCAACCAAAGCGCCCAGCAGGCGCTGCTTGCGTCCGCATGTGACGACGCTGGGATATCGCCCAGCGCCATCAAGTACGTCGAGGCACACGGTACGGGCACTCCAGTTGGCGATCCCATCGAAGCCCGCGCGATCGGCGAAAGTGTTGGCAAGCATCGCTCTGCCGATGAGCCTCTGGCCATCGGCTCGGTGAAGTCCAACATCGGGCATCTGGAGTCGGCGGCAGGCATCGCCGGACTGATCAAGGCCTGCCTCGTGCTCCAGCGTGGCCTGCTCGTTCCGAATGTTCACTTCCAGAGTCCAAACCCCGACATTCCTCTGCAGGAGCTGAACTTGCGCGTGGTCACCGAGGTCGAGCCGTGGCCCGGCGACGAAGGCGGTTGTGTCGGCGTCAACTCGTTCGGCTTTGGGGGCTCCAGCGCGCACGTCGTCCTCGAACGCTTCGTACCGCAGGCGTCCGAGGTTCCCCACCCGTCGGAAGCTAGGCCGTTGGCCACCGATGGTGATGTCTGTCTGCTGCCTCTCAGCGCCAAGTCTCTGCCGGCGTTGAAGGAGTATGCCGAACGCTACGCGGAGTTCCTGCGTACCTATGGGGCGGATATTGCTCTGCCGGAGTTGTGCGCGGCGGCAGGAACGACGCGTGACCACCACGGGCACCGACTGGCGGCTCTCGCCTCAGATCGTGACGGCCTGGTGGACTTGTTGACTGGCGCGTTTGACGAACCGACGGATCCTGGCGTTTACCTCGGGCAGGTGGACCGCAAGCTTGCCGATGCTCCCGTCGTTTTCGTGTTTTCGGGGCAGGGGCCGCAATGGTGGGGGATGGGGCGTGAGCTGCTCAATTCGAACCCGACGTTTCGCGGTGTCATCGAGCGTTGCGAGACAGAGCTCTCCAAGCACGCTGATTGGTCGCTGATCGAAGAGCTTCAGCGAGACGAAGGCAGTAGCAAGATTGGCGAAACGAACATCGCTCAGCCCGCGATCTTCGCCATCCAGCTGGCGTTGGCGGAGCTGTGGAAGCAAGCAGGTGTCAAGCCATCCGCCGTAGTCGGACACAGCATTGGTGAAGTGGCTGCCGCGTGTGTCTCCGGCGCGTTGTCTTTCGAGGACGCGGTGAAAGTCATTTATCACCGCAGTCGCGTCCAGCAGAAGGCGTCGGGTTTGGGCAAGATGCTCGCCGTCGGAATGTCGCTGGCGGACGCCAACGCGCTCGTCGAGAAGTACCCGGGACGGGTCTGTGTCGCCGCGGTCAACGGTGCGCAATCGATCGCCCTGGCGGGGGACCCCGAGCCACTCGAAGTGATTCAGTCGCAGCTCGAACGACAGCGAGTCTTCGCGAAGATGTTGCGGGTCAAGGTGGCATTCCACAGCCATCAGATGGACCCGCTGCAGGGCGAGCTGAAACAGTCCTTGGCGGAGATCTCGCCCCGAGCACCCTCGCTACCGATGTATTCGACGGTGTCGGCGCGACCCATTGACGGTGAACTGCTCGACGCGGACTACTGGTGGGCCAACATTCGCGAAGCGGTCCTGTTCTCTCCGACGATTGGCGAACTGATTCGAGACGGCTTCCGCCTTTTCGTCGAGCTGGGACCCCACCCGATCCACAAGGTCTCCATCGAAGAGGCGCTGAGCGCGGCCAAGGCGGATGGCCTCTCGTTGGGCTCGCTCGTCCGAAGCGAGCCGGAACGGCGCGCGTTGCTCGGCTCGATGGCACAGCTGTACGTTCGCGGCGTCGACCTGGACTGGCGAGGCGTCGGCGACGTCCAGCCGGCCCGTGTGAAGCTTCCGCACTACCCCTGGCAGCGAACTCGCCATTGGAACGAAACCGAGGCGTCCCGTCTCATTCGCTGTGTTCCTGAGGCGCATCCACTCGTCGGTCCTCACGAAACCTCGCCGGACGATCCGGAGCGACACGTCTGGAGGATCGACCTCGATCCCCGCCGTATCGCGTGGCTCGAAGATCACCGGGTTCAGGGGCCGATCGTGTTCCCGGGCGCCGGCCACATGGACTTGGTTCTCGGGTGTTTCGAGCAACTGTTCGGGCGCGGCAGATTCGACATCATGGACGTTCGGTTCGAAAAGCCGTTGTTCATCTTCGATAACAAGGCGCCACCCGAGGTGCAAGTGGTTCTGCAGGCTGACCGAAGTTATGCGATATGTAGCCGCCAGCCAGATTCGAGCGATTGGATCACCAATTCCGTCGGGCGGGTTCGCGTGCGCGAGTTCGAGGAACCGCCAGCGCCGCTGGATGTCGACGCACTGCGAGCCAAAGCGCCGAGTCCGGTCGACCCGGATCAACTGTATGCAACCCACGACCGAAACGGCCTGATGCTGGGAGCGACGTTCAAGGCACTCACCGAGTTGGGTAGTGGTCCGCTGCGATCGATCGGACGCGTCGTGGCGCCGCCGATGATCGCCAAAGACGCCCTACGACATTGCAGCCATCCGGGACTGCTCGATTCGTCGTTTCAATCGATGACACTGGCGGTGGGGTTCGAACCGGACAGTACCGAGAAGAAGCTCTACATCCCCACTGCGATTCGCAAGCTCACCATGTACGGACCGCCGAGCGCGACGCTGTGGGCGTACTCGGAGGGGCATCGCGAGCCTCAGGCCGGGGAAGGCGAGAGCGACCTGTGGATCCTCAACGACCGAGGCGAGGTTCACATTCGCATCGAGGGCTTCCGGTGCAAGTCGATCACCCGACAAGTCGATGGCGACGTCGACGTCTCGGATTGGCTGTACGAGCTGAACTGGCTGCCCCGCGTGCGTTCGCGGACGCGTCCCCTCGCTGCCGACTTCATTCCAGAGCTCGAGCAACTGGCAACGGCCGTCGAGCCCATCGTGCGCGCCAAACGGGGATCTGAGCGGCGTGAAGAGTACTCTGTCGTCGAGGCGCGAATCGACCGCCTGTGCATCGGCTACGTTTGTGAGGCCCTCGAGCATCTTGGAATGCCATTGCAGCTGGGGTCCAGCTTCGTTGGCGAGGAGCTACTGGCGAAGCTGTCGGTGGCGAGGCAACACCACCGGTTGTTCCATCGCCTGCTGCAGATCCTACGAGGGGTTGGCGTCTTGGAGAACACGGGCGAGCGGTGGCAGGTGGCGGCGAACCCCGAACCGCTCGACACCGAGCGATTGTTGGCGCAGTTGCGAGCCGATCACCCGGCGTTCGAGCCCGAACTGCGCGTGCTCGAGCCCTGTGGCAAGCACCTGGATGCGGTCCTTCGAGGAGATACGGATCCCACGGAACTGTTGTTTCCGAATGGCGACTTGCAGCCGATGAGTGAACTGTACGGTGAGTCTCGGACGTTCGACTTCGCCAATACGATTCCAGAGAACGTCGTCGAGAAGGTCATCCAGACACTCCCGGTCGATCGTCCACTGCGGGTGCTGGAGATTGGCGCGGGTACTGGAGGAACGACACGCCACTTGCTGCGAGTTCTGCCTGCAGATCGCACTCAGTACGTGTTTACCGACGTCGGATCTCTCTTCTTGGGGGCGGCCCGCGACGAACTGCGTGACTTCGACTTCGTGGAGTTTCGGGAGCTCGACATCGAGCGCTCGCCTGAGGATCAAGGGTTTTCGCTCGGGCACTTCGACTTGATTGTCGCTTCCAACGTCTTGCACGCTACCAAGGATCTCACCGAGACGGTGACCCACTGCAAACAACTCTTGGCTCCTGGGGGCTGTCTCATCGTCGTGGAGGTGACGAAGCCTCCGCTCTATGCCGAGCTCAGTGTCGGGCTCACCGAGGGGTGGTGGCGTTTCGAAGACCTCGGGCTGCGTCGGGACCTGCCGCTCTTGAGCGAAGCCGCGTGGCCGAAGTTCTTGCGCGATGTCGGTTTCAGTGATGCGTTGGTGCTGTCGGACAGGCTGCGTGACGCAGATTCGAGCAACGCGGTGATCCTCGCTCGAGCAGCACGATCGGCTCCGCTCGAAACCGTCGAGGTCCCCCAGCCCGGCCCCTGGGTTATCTTTGCCGACCGTGCCGGCTTCGCCAAGGAGATCGTTGCCGCCCTGGGACCGGCAGGCGCTGGGTCTTTGCTCGTCTATGCTGGCAGCGGACCACGCGAGCTGGGCGAGGGAGCCTTCGAGGTAAACCCCGAATCCGTCGAGCAGGTCCAAGCGCTGTTGGACAGAGCAGCCAACGCGAAACGACCTTGTCGCGGGATCTTGCATCTGTGGGCGCTCGATCATCTCGATGCGCCGTCCGGTGATGGGCTACTCACCGCTGAACGCGAAGGTGGGTTCAGCATCCTGTCACTGGTACAAGCCTACAAGGCCACGAAGTGGCAGACGCCGCCGAAGGTGTCGATCGTGACTCGAGGGGCGCAACCTGTCTCGACGGAGGAACCAGTCGCGCCGCTACAGGCATGTGGTTGGGGAGTGTTTCGAGCGCTCCGGGCGGAGTTGGGGGAGATTCAGGCCTCAATCCTCGACCTGCCGTTGGAAATCGAGCACGAACGCGACGCGCGGCACGTCGTCGACGAGTGGTGTTTTGGAACCGACGACGAGGAGGAGATCGCCGTTCGCGCCGGTCGGCGCTACGTTCGACGTATCGCGCGGTTGCCCAAAGAGCAGTTCGAAAGGACTGGCGTCTTGGAGCAGCAGGTTGGCAAGGCCGTGTTCTCGGCGGCTCCGCCCGCGGATGGCGACTTGCGCAAGCTCAGCCATCACCGCTCCTCACTGAAGGGCGAGTTGGGTGCGGATGAAGTGGAGGTGTGCGTTCGCGCTGCGGGGCTCAACTTTCGAGACATCATGCTCAGTACGGGGCTGCTTTCCGAAGGGGCCACTTTCTGCGGCTATTTCGGCGCCAACATCGGGTTGGAATGCTGCGGCACGGTCACGCGCGTTGGCAGTGGCGTTACGCGTTTTCGAGAGGGCGATCGCGTCGCGGGGTGCGCGCGGGGCGCATTTGCGTCTCACGTCGTCTGTTCGGAGGACCTGTTGTTCGCGGTGCCGAGTGACTTCAGTGACGCCCAGGCCGCAACCGTCCCCATCGTTTATCTGACGGCTTACCAGGCATTGGTGGGAATTGGGCGAGTTCGACGCGGCGACCGCGTGTTGATTCACGCTGGGGCTGGTGGTGTCGGCTTTGCCGCCATCCAGATCGCGTTGGAGGCAGGCGCGGAGGTTTTCGCTACGGCGGGGAACGAAGAGAAGCGGCAGTTCCTGCTCGCATTGGGGGTGAACGCCGCATTCGACTCTCGCTCGTTGGCTTTCGTCGAAGAGCTTCGGGAGGCGACCGACGGTCTCGGTGTCGATCTGGTACTCAACTCGTTGCAGGGGCCGTTCATTCAAGCCGGTATCGACGTACTGGCTCCCGGTGGTCGTTTCATCGAGATTGGCAAGAAGGACATCTACGAGAACTACAAAATGGGTCTCGCGCCGTTTGGTAACAACCTCACCTACGCCGCCGTGGACATCGATCAGCTCATCGCGCTGCGTCCCAAGTGGTGTGGGAGCGCTCTGGAAGAGATCCGCGGCAGGTTGGTCGATGGGACCTATCAGAAGCTACCGGTGAAGGAGTTTGGCCCTGGCGAGCTCGAGTCGGCGTTTCGTCACGTGCTCGCGGCCAAACACATCGGAAAGGTGGCCGTCACTTATCCGATTGGCGCGGCCGTGGAGGTGGCTCCCCAGTTGGATTCGTCGGCACTTCGCCGCGATGGGACGTACTTGATCGTCGGCGGCACCCGCGGTTTTGGTTTGCGCACGGCCGAGGAGTACGCGCGTCGAGGTGCCGGGGCGGTGGTCTTGGCGAGCCGCAGCGGAGTGGTTGCGAACAGCGACCAGGCCGCGCTGGACGCGATGCGTGCCGCTGGTTGTCACGTCGTGGTCGAGCGCGTCGACGTTGCAGATGCGACAGCCGTCGATGGACTGTTTGGGCGCCTCGGCGCGTTGCCCCCGCTGCGCGGCATCGTGCAAGCGGCGATGGTCATCGACGATGGCGCGATCACCGACCTCACGTTCGACCGCTACCTCAACGCCGTGCGACCCAAGGTCGATGGCGCGTGGAATCTGCACCGCAGTAGCGCTTCGCTGAAGCTGGACCATTTCATCACCTACTCCTCGATGAGTTACGTCACCGGTACTCCCGGTCAGTCCAACTACGCGGCGGCCAACGCCTACCTCGATGCGCTGATCAGACATCGGCGTAGCCGTGGTCTGCCAGGGCTGAACATCAACTGGGGCGTGATTGGCGAGGTGGGTTACGTCGCTCGGAACAATCTCGACACCCTCACTCGACTGGGTTGGACGCAGGCGGTGCCGCCAGCACCGGCGCTCGACTTCGTCTTCGAAGCGCTCGCGCGAGGAGTCGATAGTGTCAGCGTCGCGGCGATGGACTGGCGACGCATGGCCGAGACCGTGCCTGTGTACAAACAATCGAAACGGTATCGTCACCTCGTGGCGGGCGCTGGAGGTGGTGCTGACGCTGGCAGTGGCGAATTGAAGAGTCGGCTCTGTGAACAGCCATTGGAAGCCGCCATCCGGCTGATGCGCGAAGCGGTAACGGCTCAAGTCGAGCGTATCTTTGGTGCTTCCGGTACGCAGATCGACTTGAACGTTCCACTGACCGATCTCGGAATGGACTCGCTCATGGCGGGCCAAATCCGCAACTGGACATCCAGCGCGCTGGGCATCGACTACCCGACCATGGGCTTGATGCGCGGTCCGACCATCACCGAACTCGCCGCCGACCTGTTGGCGATCACTCGCGGCGAAGCCGTTGCTGGTGCCGAGCCTGTGTCTGGTACGGCGCGCAGCGCGGTCAATCCGTGGGTTCACTGTCTGCAACCTCGTTCGGATAGCGCCAGTACTCGGCTGTTCGCCTTCCCGTTTGCGGGCGGTGGCGCGTCGGTCTTCAATCCTTGGAACGAGACCTTGCCACGGGACATCGAGATCAACGGTGTCCAGTATCCGGGGCGCGAGAATCGGATCGGCGAAGCGCCGATCCGCGAGCTGGGTAGTCTGGTGCGGCAGATCTGTGATGCCATCGTGCCATCGTTGGACCGTTCGTTCGTGCTGTACGGGCACAGCATGGGTTGTCTGGTCGCCTACGAGGTGGCGCGCCGGTTGGAGCAAGAGTACTCGGAAGTGCCATTGCGGCTGATCGTTTCAGGTTGGCTCGCACCGACTCGGTTGACCCACTATCTGACCAAGTTGAAGGGGATCGACGAGAGTTTCGACATCGACGAGGCGAGTGACGAGGAAGTGCAGCGAGCCCTCGCCGACAACGGGCTGATTTTCGACGAGCCCATGAGCCAAGACATGGTCAAGGCCGTGATGCCGTCAGTGCGCGGAGACTTTGCGGTGTTGGGTCAGTACAAGCACGATCCTGCCTACGAGTTGCGTTGTCCAATCACGGTGCTTTCCGGGGATCGCGACACGCTGTTTACCGAGGAAGAGCTGTTGGCGTGGCAGCAGCTGACGAGCGGTGAGTTTCGCTTTCGACAGGTCGACGGAGAGCACTTGTTCATTCTCGACAAGTCCGGCTCACACACGGCGGTCATTGCCGAGGAGCTTCGTGATACCGAGTTCCCCGTGTTCGACAATCTCGACTTGAGCGCGGAGTGAACATGACGACCACACACAGGGATTTCGACGTCGTCATCTGCGGGGGCGGCCTTGCGGGCTTGACCTGCGCCCGTCAACTCCAGCGCTCAGACCCCGGCCTGAGGGTGGTCGTGCTCGAGAAGCAGGCGGGTGCCATCGAAGCTGGTGCGCACAAGGTCGGCGAAGCCACGGTCGAGGGCGGTGGTCGCTACCTGACCGAGCACCTCGGTCTGACCGGCTACTTCAATCGCAATCACTTGCACAAGCTCGGTCTGCGTATGTTCTTTGGCGACGCGGACCGACCCCTGTGGGAACGGCCAGAACTGGGCGTGCGGCAGTTTCCGCGTGTGCCATCGTATCAGGTCGACCGAGGAGTGTGCGAACGCGACTTGCGAAGGATGGTCGTCGAGGACGGCGTGACCCTCGTCGAGGGGGCTCGTATCACGGACGTCGAACTTGCGACGGGGGATGAGGACCTGCATGTCGTCAGCTACGAAGACGATGCCGGTCGGCAGCGAGAAGTGAGCGCCCGTTTTCTCGTCGATGCCACCGGGCGTCGTCGTCTGTTGCATCGCAAGTTGAACCTCACGCTGCCGAGTCCGCATCAGGCGAACGCCGCGTGGTTTCGCCTGAAAGGAGTGTATGAGGTCGAGGCGATGGGCGACGGGGCGCCGCCGGTTTGGAAACCGCCCACCCAGGAGCGCCGCTGGTTCTCGACCAACCACATGATGGGCGACGGGTACTGGATTTGGATGATCCCACTCGTTTCACAGAACACCAGCATCGGGATAGTCGCCGATCCGCGTCAGTTTCCCGCGGAGCAGTACTCCACCAAGGAACGCGCACTCGCTTGGCTTGCAGAGCGTGAACCCACGTTGCATCGGTTCATTCGCGATGCGCCGATGCTCGACTTTCGAGTCATGCAGAAGTTCTCGTACCTCACCAGGCAGATCTTCTCCCCGCAGCGTTGGTCCTGCGTGGGTGAAGCGGCGTTGTTTCTCGACCCGTTCTACAGTCCGGGGTTGGACTTCATCGCCTACACGAACTGGATGACGTGCAAGCTCGTCGAGCTGAACCGGCGCCGCGAGCTGACCGATACCATCACCGATCGCTTCAATCGCTTCTTGTTGGGCGATCTCGTGCCGAACTTCTTGCCGTTGTATCAGGACAACTACCGAACGTTCCGCAGCACGGCGGTGATGACGACGAAAGTCATCTGGGACACTTGCTTCTACTGGGCGCTGCCTTGTCCGATGCTCTTCGGGGGGCACCTCGTCGATCCCCAGGCGCTGGACGACTTTCACGAACTCGCCGAGCGGTTCGAACCGATTCAACAGCGCACGCAGGCAGCGTTTCGGCAGTGGGGTACGTTCGCGCAGGAGCCCAAGGGGTACCTGTTTACCGATTACAGCAAGCTTCCGATGTGCGCCAGGCTGCACCTCGATCTGCTCGCCAAGCGTAGCCGCGTCGACTGCATGCGCGAGATGAAAAAGAACATCACGGCGTTCGATGCCTGGTCGAAGCAGATTGTGGCAGCGGTCGAGAGGGGCGCACGCAAGACGTCGGGTGCTGCTGCGGTGGTCGCTGGCGGAGCACCAGCAATCGAGAACGGGCCGGTGCAGTGATGGACGGGACGTTTGATGCAGTAATCGTCGGGACGGGCGTTGGCGGCTTGACGGCAGGCCTGACGCTGGCGCGCGAAGGGCGCTCCGTTCTGCTTCTCGAAGCGGGCAAGCAATACGGTGGCATGCTCAACCCGTTTGCGCGCAAACAGTACCACTTCGACATCGGTGTTCACTACGTCGGGGAGATCCACGAGGGCGGTCGCATCCGGCGACTGTTGGACCGTCTGGAGCTCGATGTCGACTTCAGAAAGATGGATGGCGACTGCATCGATCGCTACTTCTTTGGCGACCGAGAGCTGTGGCTGGTGGAAGGCGCCGAACGTTGGCGCGACTACCTCGCCGAGCGTTTCCCGTCGCAGCGCAAGGGGCTCGCTCGGTTCTTCGAGCTGATGCGGGCCTGCGGCGCGGTTCAACGCGTGATGATGGGAATTGCCACGGGGGCAGACAAGCGCTGTGCGCTCCGCCACGCCGCGACCATCCTCGAGTGCATGCGGGTGCCGTTTGCGAAGTTGCTCAGTAGCTACTTCTCCGACCCGCTGCTGCGTTCCGTGATCGCCGGTCCGTGCGGTGACATCGCATTGCCGCCGAGCCGCGCCAGTTCCTACGTCTCGATCATGGTGCTCAACCACTTCGTGGACGGCGGCTACTACCCGAAGGGGGGCAGCGGTCCGATGCGCGACGCGTACGTCCAAGCCCTGCACGCCTGTGGCGCGGTTCTGCAGAAGAACCGGCTCGTCGAGTCCATCGAGAGTCAATCCGGGGGCGGGTTCGTCGTGTCGACCAACAAGGGGGAGCGCTACAGTGCACCCGTCGTGGTGTCCAATGCGGACATCACTCACACCGTCGAACTGCTGCGCGGCGCCCGCCCCAACTGGCTCACCCGTCGCAAGTTGCGGCGCCTGGAGCCGAGCCTCGGTGCCTTCATGGTGTTTGTCGGCACGGATTTGGATCTATCGGGCGTCGGATTGACGGACGCAAACGTCTGGCATTATCCCAGCGCCGACATCGATGCGGCGTACGCGCCCCTCTTCGACGGGCGGATGCCCGAAGATCCGATGCTCTTTCTGAGCGCGCCGACGCTCAAGGATCCGGACAGTTCTCGGGCGCCGCCCAACCACCACACCTTGGAGCTGATCACGTTCACGCCGCCCGGCATGTTCGATCCGTGGTTCGAACGGCCGTTGAAACAGCGCGGCGCGGACTACGAACGGCTGAAGACAGACCTGACGGCCAGGTTGCTCCGAACCGCCGAGCGCTACGCACCGGGTTTGCGCGACCACGTGCAACTGCTCGATGCAGCCACACCAGCGACCGCGTGGCACTTCGTGCGGGCCCACGCTGGCGGTATCTACGGCCCAGCGCACACACCTGGCCAGTCGTTTCCGCGTCGCTTCTTCCCGTCGTTGGGAGTGCCCGGGCTGTACCAAGTCGGTTCGGCCATCTTCGGAGCGGGGATCGGTCCCTGCATGGCCAGCGGCTTCCTCGCTGGACGAAGTGCCAACGGGTACCTCGGCAAGCGGGCGCGCAAGCGGCTCGCAGGGGGCGGTGCGCCCAAGGTGTTGTCGGGACCCGTCCCAGAGCTTGGCGAAGCGGGTGGCGAGCGCGGACCGCAGCACACCGCATGAAGTGTGAGCCGGGTACGGAGTGTCGGGTTGCGTTGCCACGCGCGACGCTCACCGACCTGTTCCCGCCCTGGGTGCACTGCGCTGCGATGGATCCTCGACGTGTCGATCCGTCGGTGTTGCTCCCCCAAGAGCAAGCGCTCGTGGCGCAGGCGATCGATCGGCGTCGGCGCCAGTTTGCTACGGGCCGCCTGCTGGCGCGGCGGCTCATGGCGTCGCTGGGCATGTCCACCCCAGCTCCGCTGTTGCGCGGCTCTGACGGTGCACCTCGCTGGCCCGTGGGGATCGTCGGTAGCATCAGCCACACCAACACCCAGGTCGTCGTTGCGGTCGCGCGGCACGCCCGCGGGCGGGTGCTCGGTGTCGACGTCGAGGGCGACCAACCGCTGCCCGAAGAGCTGTTTTCGCAGCTCTGCCTGCCTGCGGAACTTCGATGGCTCGCGACGCTGCGGCCACGGGAGGCCGGCAGGTGGGCGAAGCTGCTGTTCAGTGCCAAAGAGTGCGTCTACAAAGCGCAGTACCCCAGGACGGGACGAAGGCTCGACTTCCGTGACGTGCGAGTGTGCTTCGACGAAGCCACAGGCACTTTCGAAGCGCGTATCCGTCGCTGCGCTGGATCGACCGTCTTTGGAGCCTCGGTGAGCGGTCGCTACGCGCGATGCGCTGGCCTCGTCTTCACCGCGTTGGCCTCGGATGGCTAGTCGGGGTGAACTCACGAGCTCTCTCGACACTGAACGCTCACCCTTCGAAGGGAGTCTCGCAACGTTGCCGAGTGCGACGAAGCCCGCGTTGGTGCGCGGGCTTTGCGAGTGGCTCAGTTTTCTTCTTCGATCAATCCCACGACCTTGAAGTTGTAGGATTGCGCCGACGTGTACGTTCCACGCAGCCACAGCAGTGCCGTGTGTTTTGCATCCCACTTGGGCACGATCGGACGCAGGTTGTCCATCTGCGAGTTGGCCGTGATCGGTTCCCAGTCGAAGGTCGCCCCGTCGTCACAGGTCACCCCTTTCCAGATCTCCTTCTTTCCGGTGAAGCTGCCCTCGTCGGTGCGGGGATCGAACGCCGTGGAAATGTAGATGATGTGGGGGTTGTCTGGGTCGAGTGCACCGAGGCCGGTGTAGTCCTGTTCACTGTCGTAGAGTTTGGTACCTGCCTGCGCCAGGTACGTCGTCTTCCACTCGGAGCCGTCGAAACGGAAGTACAGCAAGCGCTTGTCGGGATCATCCGAACCGGTGCCGGACACGCGCCCCGTACCGATGGCAGCGACCGTCTCGTCGTCGTAGCGCACGAGGTCGGCGTTCCACATGTGCTCCAGGCGCACGCCGTTGACGGTCGTTCCCGTCTTGAAGACCGTGCTGTACTGCGGCACGTCGATCGCCGACCTGTCACTGAAGTCGTCGTCGATCACTTCCCCGGTCGAATTGTGAATCTTACCGCCTTGCACGTAGCCGTGATAGAGGCTGTTGTCGTTGTCGCGCGGATGGGCTTCGGTGCCGAAGAAGTCGATGCGGTCAGTGTTGTTACCCCAGTACTTGTAGTATCCCGCGACGTAGCCGACCTGCGGTGTCGACGTGAGGCGTCCGCCGAGCTCCCACGATTTGCCGCCATCGTTCGAAAACAAGTAGTGCGGGCTGGTGTCGATTGACCGCACGTAGCTGTACAGGGTGTCGCCGAGGTACCACATGTTGGCGTACGTGATCCGCTTGCCTGAAGACGTTGGGCATTCTGGCCAGGCGAACGAACCAGAGTTCGACCACGAGTTGCCATCGTACTGACTGAAGTAGCTGTTGCAGTCGTCGTTGTGACCTGCCCACATCGCTGCGTAACCACCCTCGGGTCGCTTCACCAGTGCAGCGACGTCGTGATCGTCGGTGTAACTCATGGTGCCGATGTGATGCCGCGTCCCCTGCTTGGCCGCGATGTCCCAATGAGTGACTTCCACGTTGGCCTCGCGACCGCCGCCGCTGGCGACCGAGGCGATGATGAGTTCCCCAGTCTCCTGGTCGACGAGCGCGCGTTCATCTTGGTACCAGCACCAGCCGCCGTTGTCGTTGAACTCCAACATGTCCCCTTTGACCCAGTTCTGCCCGTCGGCCTCGCCACCGCCTGCATAGGGGCAGACCGCATCCGCGGCACTGGGCTCTGGACCGTTTGGCGTGCCGCCGCCGGCACCGGGTGAACCGGCGGCGTTGGGGGTACCGCCCGCGCCCGGTGAACCGCCGGCGTTGGGTGAACCGCCGGCGTTGGGTGAACCGCCCGCAGCGGATTGGGATGGCGTCGTGTCCGGACCAGTGCTCTGAGTGGTACTGGGTTGGGGGTCTGGTCCGCCGGTCGTTGCGGTTCCCCCAACCACTGGACCGGTGGGACCCGGCGTCCCGGGGCCCGGCTGTGAGGCTGTCGGACCGCCGGGGATCGTCGTCGTCCCGGGCGTCGTCGTCCCGGGCGTCACGCTCGTGGGTCCCGCAGTCATCGAGCTGTCCGTGCTGCTCGTGGTCGTGTCGGTGACGACGGGGGACGCTCCACTGTCAGCAGTATCCTCGGCGCAGGCAGCGAGGACGAACGAGGCCAAGAGGGGTAGGGATAGGTCATTCATTCGCATGGTTGGTTCCTCGACGGTTCACGTCGCCCCAGTGCACGACTGGATAGATCGCTCATACACGGAACTTCCCCGAGAGATCGCCCCATCGGCGAGAGGCGTCGTCCAGGGGGAGATTCTATCCAGTCATGCGCGCCGTTCGATGCTCCTGGCTGTCCGACTTGTCGCCTCGATCGAGGTGATCGATGCTTCTAGTAGGCCCACTTACCCGCGGTTTCTGTCGAAAATGGAGGGCCGCAGAGACAAACACCCAATGAGGTATCTACCTGGCGCAGATGTTTGCACCTTCAGGGCAATCCGGCGTTCGAGGTTGGCGCACCGCGGTCGCGAGCCAGGGGGGGGCCGCCGTCGTGGCGCGACTGCATTTCTTGCCGCACGCCGGCTCTGAAGAACGCGCGAGCGTCATCCATGGGGCCACGGAATCTTCCGCGGTGATCGGGGCGCGAGTCGTTCGGCGGGGATTGGCCGTCCACCGGCCTTCCCCGTCTCGTGCATACTCGTTGCAATGTCGTCAGTGATCGGGTCGCGTTGCTCACGCGCCGTCGTCGGAACGGTCGTCGTTGGGGCTGTGGGGGCGCTCGCCCCGCCGGTGAAGGCGGAAGTGCTCGAGTTTGCCCTGCGCGCGGGGGCGTCGGTACCGACGGAAGGGCACGAGTACCAGCCCGCGGCGGCGCCTTCTGGGGGGCTGACCGCGTTGGTGAGGTTGGGTGAACATGTGGCCGCCGGCTTGCTAGTCGACATGTTGTGGCTCGCATGGCACTCGCCACCGGGAGGTGACGGTCGCTTCGACGGTCCCCTCGAATTTCCCGACGATGGAACGCGCTCGACACTGTTTGCGCTCGAGGGTCGCTTCTATCCCCTCGCTCGTGATCCTGTCGACACGACGCCGCTGTTGCCGTTCGTCGAGGTTGGCCTCGGATACGTCTCGGTGAGCATGCCAAACAACCTCGATTGTCGGTCCGGCTCGGGCGTATCTGGACAGTTGGCGTTTGGCGTCGATTGGCAAGTCGCTTCCGATTCGCGTCTGGGTTTGACCGCCGCCGCTCGACCGCTGCGTTCGGCACGCGCGTGCTACCCCGATGACGAACCGCCGACGGTGGCATTGGCAGTGTCGGGTCAGCTGGCTTTCACCACGCTCTGGTCGGCCAAATGAGTCGTTTCCGACACTCGATGATCGGCTGGGGTGCGGTCTCGGTGGTGGCGTTGTCGATCGCGGTTCTCCCCGCCACCGCGCGTGCGAACGACCTCGAGCTCGGGTTGCGTCTCGGTGTGCTCGCACCGACTGAACCCGAAGACACACTTTCCCCCGTGGGGGTGAGCGGTGGCCCCTTTGCCCTGTTACGCTTGGGGGACCACTTCGCCCTCGGGGGTACGGTTGACGCCTCGTGGGTTGGCTGGGACGCGCGAGGTGACGAGACAGGCGTCGTAATGGATGGTTTGGGGTTTCCGGATGCTGACGGGAGCGTGCAAGTGACGCTGATGGCACTCGTGACGCGTTGGTACTTCGTTGCACCGTCTCGTTGGCAGCCGTATCTCGAGCTCGGGTTGGGTTACCTGTCCGTGACTCAGACGCCGGCTCATCCCGACTGTGGTGACGGCTCGGGGCCATCGGCACAGCTTGCGCTCGGGCTCGATTGGGCCGCGACGAGCTGGGTTCGAATTGGTGCCATGGGGAGCGTTCGTCCCTTTCGGATGGGGTTTGGCTGCTCCAGCAACGCCTATCCAGGCAGACCTGCTGATCCTCCCCATGGTCGTTTGGCGATTGCCGGACAACTCGCCGTGACCAGCGTTTGGTCGCAGCAGTAGCCATGGTCATCGGCCGTCCGGTGAACCTCTGGAGGGGGTGGCTGGACGGTATTACGTCAATCAGACATTCTGATGTCAGGTTGCCTGACGGTTCGCCAGCTCGAGGCTATCACTTGCTTCGAAAGGAACATCGTGATGCTGAATTCCACCAATCCAAGTTCACACCCTGTCCGCGTTCGACATTGGGATCACTTGAACATGACGGTTCGAAACCTCTCGCAGAGTGTCGAATTCTATCGAGCTCTGCTGGGCTTCGAAGTGGTCGAGCGGGGCGCGCCCGACGAGGACATCCCGTGGCTGATCCTCCGTAGCGGCGAGGCCATGCTGTGCTTGTACGAACACGGCTCGGTTCCCACGGGGCCGAAGTATCCCGAGCGCCCCGTGGTGCAAGACGTCCGGCACTTCGCCCTCCGGATCGAGGACGGAGCGGCGTTCGAGCGCCTGGCCGCGCAGCTCGGCGTCGATTTTCTGTACGGTGGTCCCGTCACGTGGCCGCACTCCACGTCGTACTATTTGACTGATCCGACGGGACATCAGATCGAGGTCGTCAACTGGCACGACGATACCGTTCGCTTCGACCCCCTCGAACCAGCACCCGGACCCGCTGCGTGAACGACCCGTTCGACTTTGCTGCTGGTTTGGCGCAGAACGTCAAGGCATTGCGCGCGGCGCGGGGCTTCTCTCAGGCGCAGCTGGCCAAGCGCGCCGGGATCCCGCGCACGACGCTCTCGCTCCTCGAATCGGGCACGGCCAATCCGACCCTCGACGTCGCGTTGCGCGTTGCGCGCGCCCTCGATGTACACCTCGAGGAGCTACTCGAAGCGCGTGCGTCACAGACGCGAGTCGTCAAAGAGGCCGATCTGTTGCAGCGTGAACGCGGTGGGGTCACCGTGCGCAACCTGCTGCCCGAGCGAGTCGAGGGGCTGGACATCGAACAGCTCGTGATCCCACCGGGAAGAACACTGACCGGCATTCCTCACACGATGGGCACGCGCGAGTACCTGTCGGTGGTGACCGGGCAACTGGAGCTGCGCGTCGCTGGAGAGAGCTACCGGCTCGGTGCGGGCGACGTGGCCGCCTTTCACGGCAGCCAACGTCACAGTTACACCAACCTGGGGCGCTCGGTCGCCCGCGCCTTCAGCGTGATCGCCCTGGCGCCCGCGCGACCGCCGCTGACGCGCGAGCCCTGATCGGGCAGCCACTCCAGTCCCGACGAACCCACGTCGCCCTCCATCATGACGCTGTGCGTTGCGCTGCCGGTTCCGCCCAGACGCACGAGTACGAGCCGTCGGGGTTGCGCCGAAAATCGTCCGATGCGTACAGACCGTTGGCGACCCAATGCTCGAGCCACTGCAACATCAACGCAGCGGACAACCGACGAAAGCCCCGGTCGACCAGGTGCGCACGGAGCTCCGCGGCGGTGAACGCCGAGCGCGATTCGACGAACTCGGCGACTCGATCGGAGAACTCCTGCGCCAGGTCGCTCATGGGGTCCGAATACTGATCGAACGTTCAGATGTCCAGTTTCCTGCACCAGATCCCGCGGCGATCCGACGACCATCCGGCGGGCCTTGCTCGATGCCTAGACACTGCGGCCACGGCTGCTCTAGCGTGGTGCCAACATCGATCGGCGGTCCCAGCGCCGAGTTTCGGAGCGCGGAGTGTCTGGGTCGAGGCGACAGGGGGTCGCACCTGGTCGGAGGCAACTCTGGGTCGGCTCGACAGGGGGTCGAACGAGGTGGAGATCCGCATTGGGTGGGGCCGCGACGGTATTGGATTGCGTTCGGCTTTGTTGCTGCTGCCGCCGGGATCGGCTGCCTGGGCATCGGCGAACCGGGTTCGGCGTCGAGCCAGCGTGCGGTTTGGGCGACGCTGAGTCGACGTCGACTCGGGTCTTGCAGGTCCGATTCGGCAGTGCCGGTTGCCCCTGGCAGTGCCGCTTGGCAGTGCCGCCTGGCGGGGTGCTGCCCGCGATGGGGTCCGTCAGGATGCGACGGGCAGGCCGTCGTCCGTGGGATCGGGATCGGGCAGCTCGTTGCCGGTCTGTGGATCGACGTCGGGTGTCGGGCGGCGGCGCGACAAGTAGCTGGCGATGGCGTTGTTCTGATCGAGCACTGGTTTGAGCAGCTGGGCTCGGATCCGCACGCAGGCTGGATCGTCGTCGTCGCAGTAGCGGCCGAGAGCCAGCGCGATGCACGCCATCAGGTAGGTCTGGCCCTTGGCCCTAGCAGCCTTCACACGTTCGAACGACACGGGTTCGTCGGGACGGTCTGCCAACAGCTCGCCGAACTGTTCACTCAGAGCGCTCATTGCTGGGATATCAACGTCATTGCGACATCGATCTCCCGACGCGGCTCGTGTGTGCCGAGCGGATAGGGTGAAATCAAGCTTGTCTCGTTGCGTCATGGTTTGCGCAGTGGATTAGGCTGCGGGTGGTCGCGATAGCTACCCTGCGTGGCGCAGGATATCGTAGGTGCTCCAATTTCACTGCGCCTGCGGAAGCGATAGAGGGGCTTCGTCGCCTGGCACACCCGACGGTTGACTGATGCCCGCTCTCCCCGTCACCATGCACCGCACGCACTCTGCAGGAGACTAGTCATGTCGTTTACCACTCACGCCGAGCATTTCCTGTCTCGGATCGATCGACTGGGCGCGCAGCACGCCGAGTTGGCGTTGGGGCTGTACCGCGATCACGAGTTGGTGCGTTACATTCTCGGTCATCAGGCGTTGAGCGATCACGTCGAGCGCGTCGCGATCTCGCTGGCTGATGGCGATCGCGGCCCATACGTGATCGTGACACGCGAGGGACGTTTCGTGACGTGTCTCGGTGAAGGCATGCGCGTGGGGGACGACCTGCCGCTGATCCGCCGCGGAACACTCGATCACCTGGGCGGCCAGATCGACGCGTTGCGCGCGCTCATCCAACACAGCGCGGGAGGCAATCGGCGACACTGCGACCAACTGCTCGAGCGTGTGCTGAAGGCTGGCAACACGGTCACCCAAGAACAGTTCGACGATCTGGTGACGTGGAGCCCGTGCGTCGGGTCCCTGTACGCCGATGCGTTGGTGCGTGCTTTGGTATTGCTGGAAACGGGCTACGAGCGCCTCAAGGGTGTCAAGCGCGTCGGCAAGCGTTCGGAGCCGCTGCTGAAGGCCTACTGGCAAACGTTGTGGTCGGTGCTGCATTTGTTGTCTTTGGTCGGGGATAGACCGGAGGTGATGCAGCGCACCTTCGAGAAGCTCGACGACACCGAAGCATCCTCCGAACGCTATCGGCTGTGGTTCTTGCTGCTGCTGTGGAAGACGGGACTACAGACGTGGGCCCTGCGCGGTGCCTGGTTTGCGGCGCGCATGCCGAAAGCGTTTCTGCGCCCGCTGAAGGCCGGTTTCGACACCACCGCACTGGGGGAAGGCGTGTCCGGCTACGGTTGGGGGCTGGCCGCCATCGGCCACCGCCACCAGCGCTATCAAGCAGAGATCTCCAAGTTCCTGATGCGGGCGAAGCCCCCTGACGACGCCCCCCCGCTCGAGCACTACCGGGCCTACGTGGGTCGAGTGCTGGCGCAGGAGTTCGCGACCGACGTGCGGCAGGGGCTGATGGATGTGCCGCGGCAGGAGGCCGACGCGTTCATGGATCATCTATCCGAATGCCTCGCCGACACCGATGAAGAACGCGCCGTCATCGCAGCAATTCCAGCCGAGACGAGGCTCGCGATGCTGTTCACTCTTCCCACGCCTACCACCCAGAGGCCGGAGGATTTGAGTCGGTCCTTCCTTTTCGTGCCTGCGGTCGCCCGCATGAACGCGCGCGACTTCTACGTGCCCGAGCGCTACCAAGAGCTGGTGGTTCCGCGTCAGTACAGCCGCACCTTGGCGCTGGCCTACGTCCAGCCCCGCCGCGCCGAAGACGAACTGCGCAAACCCCCGCCCAGCCGCGCTCCCGTCCGCCCCTCTCGCAACGCCCCCTGCCCGTGCAACAGCGGCAGGAAATACAAGCGGTGTTGCGGCGCGGGGATGCAAGCACTCGAATGAAGCGTCAGGGGCGCTGGCCGTGACGATTCATGCCTCGAGCACCGAAGCCAAGTACGCGGCCATGTCGCGTATCGTACCCGCTTCGAATGGCGAATCGAGGTTTCCGGTCTCGAGCAGCTCCACGAAGGAGCGGGTTCCTCCCAGGTCGCACAGCGCAACATAGTCAGCCGCCGCTTGCCGACGGTCGTGCTTCGCGCGCCTGTGAAACTGGACGCTCACGGAAGCGAGCGCGAAGTCGAGACCGGAGAACGGCCACGCGAAAAGGTGAGGGATCAGCGCGAAGCCAGCGCCTTCCCGGAGAGCCGGAAACGCTGCGGGGTACTGGCGCCACGGGAAGTAGACTCGTTCGAGCGCTGCCCACATTTCGCGCCGTTCGCGCGAGCTGATGCTGGGTCGAGAGTAGACGGCGTGCTGAAACCGCTCCATGTGTGCGCCGCGAAGGATCGATAGGAGCAATCGCTCGTGTTCTTTCTTCTCCTCTATCTGCGCGTGCTCGCCAAAGAACTGCGAAGTGTTGCCCATGCAAAGGTATGTCAGCCCACCCGCTCCGAGTTCGGCGCCGTCGCTGGTTGGCCAGATGTAGTCCATCAGTGGTACGTGACGAGCGCGGTAGGCGTGAAATGCATGCCCGCATTCGTGCAAGAGACTCCAGACGTCACGTGGTGTGCCGTCCATCTGCGCCACGACAAAGGGCAGCCGGGCGTCTGGAAGTACCCAGCACTGGCAGAGCCCGGCTTTTCCGGGACGACTGTTGATGTCGAACAGCTTCTCGGATGTCATCGTCTCCATGAACTGCACGAATTCCGGGTGGACTTCGCTCAGTAGTCGGGACAGCGCACTCAATGCTTCGGAAGGCGCCAACGCGATGGTGGATGCAGCTCCTGATGGTGGCGCTTCCTCGTCCCAGAGTCTGAGTTCGCCGTCGTCGCGTCGCTCCCGCTTTCTGACCATTTGAGCATGCGCAAGAGGCACGAGGTGGTCCTCCACGTTCGTCAGGAATCGCTCGACGTCCTGTGCGGAATACCCGATGCGCCTCCTCAACAAGTGTCCGAACTGGACGTAGCTCGTCAGCGATGCCGCGCGGGCGATTTGGGTGCGAACCGCTACCAGTCGATCGAAGATGTGATCGAGCTCGTCGCCGTGATCTCGACAGAACCGTTCTCGGATGGTCCAGGCCTGATGACGAAGGCTTGGGTCCGGTGAGTCGAGTAGCTTGCGGACCTTCAACACGTTGAACGCGGCTCCTCGGATGTCAGCCACGGTCTCGGATGTGAGTTCGTGGTAACGACCAACCAGATGAGCCTCCTCGTCGAAGAGCGACGTGGCGTTTCTTGTTGCTGTTGCGCCGTCGCACTGGGCGAGCCTCGAGATCTGTCTGCCAAACGTTTCCTCCAGCGCACGCTTCTGCGGGCATGCGAGCAGTGCCGCGCCGAAGGTCGCGTCGATCTCGGCGATATCGCCCGTATGCGTGTTCCAGAACTGCAGTTCCGCACGCGCCGACTCACTCGTGGAATCGACGGTATGGTACAAGCGAGCGCAGTTCCACATGGTGTGCGTCTGGGAACGCAGCTCGTCCCAATGCAGCACTTCCGCGACGGCTCGCCCCGCGTCCGCTGCGCATCGCAACACCTCCGCGTGAGTCCGGGCGCGGCGGCGGAGCTCTCGGAAGTCGAGCCGCTGGTAGCCGCGCATGAACGAGGGTTGAGCGTTTGTCATCGAGCCTCCGCTTGGGTCGCGTGACCACTGAGCATGAGAGCCGAGTCAGGACCCGCAATGAATTCTCGCGCACCATGCCGCCCGGGCGATCGCCCCCCACCCCGATTTCCGTTTCCTCAGTCATTCCCGAATCGTGCGCGAGAGAGGACTCGCGCGAACGAAGGAGCCGCAGAGCGGCGACTGTTTCCCCCGATTCCCACTCGCGCCGGAAAGCGTTGCCAAGGCTGGTCTGTTCGAGCGCGAGAGAGGACTCGCGCGAACGAAGGAGCCGCAGAGCGGCGACTGGTTCCCCTGAGGCCCTCTCGAGCACAAAGCCCAGCCTATGGGCTGGGCTCTTGTGCGCGAGAGAGGACTCGAACCTCCACGTATCTCTACGCCGGAACCTAAATCCGGTGCGTCTGCCAATTCCGCCACTCGCGCGCGGGAGCGGAACCTTAGTGGGGGGGCGGTGTGGGTGCAAGCGCGGGGGAGGGGCAAAGTGGGGGGATTGGGGTGCGATGGGCAGGTCTGGCGCTCCGGACGGGCCAGAGGGGCGCCGTGGAGGGCCTTTCTTTGTGGCTCCAACCCCTGGGATCTCGCAAGCTTTTTGGTGATGCCCCAATCCCTCGCGCTGATCTCGGACCTGCACGCGAATCTGCTGGCTCTCGACGCCGTGCTGGCGGACGTCGAGCGGCGTGGGATCGACCAGGTGGTGTGCTTGGGCGACGTGGCGACGCTTGGGCCCAAACCGAACGAGGTCATCGCGCGACTAGTCGAGTTGGGGTGTCCGTGCATCATGGGCAACCACGACGCGTTCATGCTCGATCCCGATCTCATTCACTCCTATACCGAAGCGCCAGTCGTGGTGGACGCCGTGCAGTGGTGCCGGCAGCGACTCGGGCAGGCAGAGCTCGACTTCTTGGCGTCGTTTTCGAGCACGCTGCGCCTCGAGCTCGACGGTGTGGGTGTTTACCTATACCACGGCACGCCGTCCTCTCACATGACCGAGTTGCTCGCCGTCACGCCGCCAGAGCAGCTCGACGCGGAGCTCGGTGACGTCGATGCTCTCGTTTACGCGGGGGGCCACACGCACTTGCAGATGTTGCGGCAACACCGCGGCAAGTGGGTGGTCAATCCCGGGAGCGTCGGCATGCCGTTCGAGCAGAGCGTGAGCGGGACCGCGCCGGTGATCTTGCCACACGCCGAGTACGCGAGCATCTGGGTCGAGGAGGGGCGGCCCACCGTGATGCTGCATCGCTTGCCATTGTCGCCCCAGGCCTTGTACGACCAGGCCAACCTCGCGCCGGACAACCCGATTACTTCGAGTCTGCTCGCCTGTTACGGCTAGGTACCGATCGACTTGCCGATACGCGCGATCGCCCGAACACTCGCGTCTCACCGAAACCACGCGTTCTGCACCAGCGGCGGTAAGCTCGCGTGACGGTGGCGTCGACGGGTCTGATTTGGAACGCCCTGTAAGTCCTGAATGTTGCAGGTGTGCGACGACTCGTCCGATGCGGAACGCTTTTTGGCCCAATGACGCCAGGCGCAAAGAGCACTATTGCCAGTGTGGCTTGGTGTAGGCATCTGTAAGGGCATACTCCGCAATCGTTCAGCGGGGACTGCGAGGAAATCCGATGTCCGACTTAGCCAACGAGTTGCCCGTCCCCTCCGCCAATGACGAGGCGTTGGACGCGACGGGAGTTTTGGCGATCGCAACGTCGCTGGTTGGCCTCGGCACGGTCGGTTTGGTTTCGCTGCTGCAGATCATCGGCCTGCTGAGCTGAACGAACTTCAATCCCTACGCCACCGTCGGTCCGCTGTTTGTTGCAGCTGCGCGGTTCGGCTTCTGCTGGGGCAGCCCTGCTGCTGACCTGCTTGGGGACACCGCCTCGCGTGCGACCCGTTACGCAATTGAAGTGTCACGCCGTTTACACGGGGGCATGCAGAACACAGCCGAGGTGCGGGTGGGGCGTCTGGTGGAGGTACGTGTAGCCGCTGGCTACCGCGACGACAGGGACGTGCAAGGCTTGCTCGACCTGATCGAGGGCGCGGTCCGCAGCGTGCCGAAGGGTCAAAAGGCCGTGTTCATTGCCGATTGGCGCCGCTGCCCGCTGATGTCCGAACCCGCCGCGAATCTGCTCGCGGAGCGCCTCAAGCACAACAATCCACGGCTGCTGCGCAGCGCGGCTCTGGCATCCACCGAGTCGCCGCTCGCCATTCTGCAGTTTCAACGCTTGGTACGGGAGGGGGATAACGCGGACCGCCGGCTGTTCACGAACGCCTACGAACTCGTCGACTGGCTGAGCGACGTGCTCGACGATGCGGAGCGCGCCCGACTGCGCGAGTTCTGTGGCGTCAGCGCCGAGCGCAGCTTCGGCACGTGAGGCCTGGCGTTCGGTAGCGGCGGAGACCGGTGACCAAGTCGCGTCGATGCTTCGACTCGTGTGGAGATGCTCTATGCTCTGAGTCGCATGTCCGATTGGCTTTGGGCGACCGACGTTCATCTCGACCATTTGTCGCAGCCTTCCGCCGCACGTGATTTCGGCGTCGGGCTGCTGCGCGCATCGCCCGATTGTGCGGGGCTGATCGTCACCGGAGACATCGGCGAGGCGCCGAGCGTCGTGCACATTCTCGGCGAGCTGGCGTCAGGGTTCGAACGTCCCGTCCACTTCGTGTTGGGGAACCATGATTTTTATGGGGGATCGTTTGCCGAGGTGGTTCCCGCGGTCGACGACCTCTGCAGTCGAGTGTCGAACCTGCACTGGCTCAGGCAGGGCCCGGCGTGGCTTGCCCAGCACGTCGTACTGCTCGGCGTGGACGGTTGGTACGACGCGCGCAACGGCGACCGAAACACGGCGCTGCAGTTGACGGATTTCGTGCGGATCGCCGAGCTGTTCGAAGCTCGAGACGACAGTCGGCAAAAGCTGTTGGCCACGTGCGAACGCCGCGCGGATGCCGAGGCTCGTTTGCTCCGCGACCAGCTACACACCGTGTTGTCTGCGGACCGCTACGACGACGGACACCCGACCCAAGTTCCCGACGAAGTCATCGTCGCCACCCACGTGCCGCCGTTTCAGGCGGCGGCTTGGCACGCCGGCGAGTCGAGCAACGACTACTGGGCGCCCTTCTTCAGCAGCAAGGCGCTGGGTGACGTCGTCGACGCCGTGGCCGAGGCGTGGCCGCGCACGCGAATTACGGTTCTGTGCGGGCACACGCACGGTTGCGGCATCTACCGTCATCGAGACAACCTGACGGTGTTCACAGGCAGGGCGCGCTACGGCGATCCCGAGTTGGCCGGCGTGATCGAAGTCGGCTCGGGCTCCGTCCGAGTCGACCTGTTTGCCGATCGACGTGAGGACTGAGCCGCTTGCGGGTGCGGCAACACGGCCCGCATCGGTGCGCGGTGACTGCAAGGAAGCATTCGGTCGCGGATCGCTTCGAGATGTGCTCTAGTCGCGGCGGGATGGAATCACGACGAGCGAGTGAGGGGAGCGCTGCACGCGACCTGGCGGTGTCGGAACCCGCGGCGCAGGATGTGGGCAATGGCGCAGCGTCGTCCCGACGAGAGTCGCCCGCGAGGAGCGAACTCAGCGCGAGCACGTTTGCCGTGCTGTGCTGCTTGTTCAGCGTGTCCGGGGGACTGGGGCTGATCGACCAAGTTTGCTTTTCCAAGTACCTCAGCACCGTGTTTGGTGCCACGGCCTACGCGATCAGCGCCGTGCTTGCCGCCTTCATGTGTGGGTTGATGTTGGGCTCACACTTCGGGGGGAAGCTCGCGGGTCGAGTGCGCAGACCGCTGCTGGCCTACGGTGTCGCGGAGCTGTGCGCCGCGGTATCGATCGCTCTGGCTCCCGTTGCTTTCCAGGCTTTGACTCCCGCGTACGTCGAACTTGCCGTGCGCTTCGAGGGGTCACTCGTGCTCGTTACTGGGCTGCGCTGGTTGTTTGCGGCGCTCGTCGTCGTGATCCCGACGACCGCCATGGGCATGACCCTGCCGTTGCTGGCGCCCGCGTTGCGCAGTGCCGGCAGTGGTGAATCCAATTCGCGTCTGAACGCGCTGTACGCAGCAAACACTTTCGGCGGCGCGTTGGGAGCGCTTCTGGCAGCGTACACGCTGCTCCCCACGCTCGGCTTGTCGGGTACCTTGCAGTTGGCCGCTGGCCTGACTGGGCTGATCGGCGTGGCGGCAAGTATCGCGGGGCTCAGAATTCACGCCGTCTCGTCGACCGCACACGAGGTGGAGGAGCCTCCCGCAGTATCCTTGCGGCGTGAGCTGCGTCCTCGCGAGCAGGTGCATGCGGTCCACGCCGACGGCAGCACGACCAAGGCGCGCCTGCAGTGGGTTGCAGCGTTGTCCGGCGCCGTCGTGTTCGTTGCTGAGGTGGTCAATACGCACCTGTTGGCGGTCGTCGTCGGCAACAGCGTCTACGCCTTCAGCGTCATCTTGGCAGTGTTCCTGCTCTGCTTGTTTGCAGGGGCGGCCTTCGCCCCCAACGTCGAACGACGCTTCGGCAGTCATGCGCTGAGCATCAGCTTGTCGCTGAGCGGTTGCGCCACGTTGGCGGTGTTGCCGGTGTGGGATCTGTTGCCTCCGATCTTCGGCGCGGCGGGCCACGTCGTGAACGGCTTTTGGGGGCGCGAAGTCGTGCGGGCGACGGTCGCCGCGGCGATCCTCGTCGTGCCCACGGTGCTCATGGGTTTGACGTTTCCGTTAGTGTTGCGCTCGATCGCGCAGCGCGCGGACGTTGGAGCGTGGGTCGGCTCGCTGACGGTGAGCAACACGCTCGGTGCCATTTTCGGGTCGCTCTTGGCCGGGTACGTCCTGCTTCCCAGTTTCGGATCTGAGCTGAGTCTACGCGGCGTCGCGCTGGTACTGGCGGGGGCCGGAGCGCTGTTGGCGGCGGGTGACGGGCTTCGCCAGCGAGCGTCGTTTCAAAGACTCGTTCTGTTTGCGCTGGCCGGGGCAGCCGTGTTGCTCCCGCGTTGGGATCTGGCGCGCTTGACCGCTGGGAGCAACGTCTACTTCAGTGGCTACACGCCGCCGAGGCAGGTTCCCTTCGTTCGGGAAGACGTGCACGGCGGGATCACCACCATCACCGAAGCCGACAACGGCGTTCACACGCTGCTGACCAACGGCAAATTCCAGGGGAACGACGGCTTGGAGATGCACGCCCAGCGCTTCTTTGCGCATTACCCGTCGCTGTTCGTTTCCGACTTCGCTCGTGCTCTGGTCATCGGTCTGGGCACTGGCACGACGTTGGGCACCTACGCTGGCTACCCGTGGCGCCAGATCGACGTGGTCGAGATCTCACCGGCAATCGTCGAGGCAGCGAGCGATTACTTCACGTCGGTCAATCACGGTGCGCTCGACGATCCGCGTTTGACTTTGCATATCAACGACGGGCGCAACCATCTATTGACCAGCACCGCACGCTACGACCTCATCGGCATGGAGCTGTCGAGTGTGTGGTTTGCGGGGGCCGCCGCGCTATACAGCCGCGATTTCTACGAACTGGTCGGAGAGCGTTTGACCGAAGGGGGGATCTTCCAGCAATGGGTGCAGCTGCACCACATGCACGACGACGTGTTCGCAACGGTGCTGCACACGTTGCGACAGCAGTTCGAGCACGTGGCATTGTTCTATGGTGGCGGGCAGGGGATCCTCGTGGCTTCCCATCGCCCGTTGCGTGCCTCGGTTCAGGCATTGAGGGTGCTCCAAGGCCGCTCGGAGCTTGCCGACCTGCTGCCCGCGGACCGCTCGCTCGCGTCGCTGTTGGCGGACGTGCTCGTCACCGAACGCGGGATCGACGCATTCATTCGTCAGGCGGCGGACGAATCGGAGCGCGCCGTCTCCGACCTCGTCTCGACGGACGACAATCTGCGCCTCGAGTACGACACGCCCAAGGGGAACGTGATGCCTTGGAGCTCGCGCGAGAACCTGGTCTCACGCCTGGCCAGTCATCGTGAAGCGGAGCACGTCGACGCACTGCTCGTACCCTGAGTGGGGAGATGGGATAGCCCTCAAAGGCTATTGATTCCTGTAGGATAACGACGGTCTCGTCGTGTGGCGACGCCGACTGTCTGGCGCGTTTCCGCGGGCTGGCGGACGTCGCGTTGCGTTGGAACTGTGATGCGGTTGCTCCGGAAGGGAACGCGGGCACCGGTGTGAACCGAAGCGACGTGCCACCCCTTAAGTTTACGCCGCGAGATCAGACATTCACATTCACGCCGCTCCGCCTTTGCCGCGCTGCGCCGTACTGGGGGACCATGAAGCTCCTGCTCTCGCGATCTGGTTTGGGTTTGACGGCTCTCGGCTTGGTGCTCACCGCGGCATGTTCCGAGGCGCCTCACTACGACAACAACTCCGGCTATTCCGACCCTGAGATGGGTGACTTGGAGGGCGACCCGGCGTATCCCCCCACACCCGGTGATCCAAGCGACCCGACGGCAGATCAGGGAGGGAGCTGGAGCGAGGGCGGCGACTTCGCCGACCCGTCTGGTAACTCGGACCCCGATGGGTTCGGATCCGATTCCGATCCTGCTGGGGCGGGCGACCCTGAGGGCTACGACCCGGCGCTGGACGGCGATCTCGGTGCGCCTGCGGATGAAGGCTTGGGCGATGGCTTTGCGGACGAAGTCGACGGTCCGGAGGCGACCGATCCGGAATTCGGCGATCAGTCCGGTAGCAACACATCCTTCGACGGCGATGGCGCAGGGACGACTTCGAGCGGGAGCGAGGGGGAATCGAGCAGTTCGCTGACGTCGGGGGGCGGTAGTGGGTCAGGCTACGGCACCAGCGACGGCAGTGGTGCCGACGGTTCACAGTTTGGCGCGAGTGGTGCGACTGACGGATCGGGGACGGGGACCAGCGGCGGTGGGTCGAGCTGGGGATGGAGTGGCAGTGGTTCATCGGGTGACGGCAGCGGTGAGCAAACCGATCCGTCGGGAAGCTCCGGGCCCGCCGCGGCTCCAGACGGCGTTGGCGTGAGCGGTGGCTCCTCCAATTCGACGTTTGGGGGCACCGGCGGCAGCGGCGACGTCAGCCCTGACGACGGTACGTCAGGCGGTGTCGACGACGGCATGTCCGATGGCGACGACGACGGCACGTCAGGCGGTGCCGACGACGGCATGTCCGATGGCGACGACGACGGCACGTCAGGCGGTGCCGACGACGGCATGTCCGGTGGCGATGGATCGGAGAACGGCGGCGCAGACGACGACGGTGCGCGTGACGGCGACTGCGAGAGCGGCTGCGACGATGGCAAGGCCAAGAACGGGCACGGCTACGGTGACAACAATCACGACCACGTCTTCGATCCCAAGGGCAACGCCTACGGCGCGGGCAAGGGCAAGAGCGCCGGCAATAGCAGCAGCGGCGGAACTGGCGAGAATGGTGGGGGTAGCGGTAGCTCGGGCGGCAAGAAGAAGTAGCGGCGAGCGGATCCAACCGACGTTGGCCCTGCGACGGTGGTTAGCCGTCGCGGGGCCGTGTCGTTTGTCGGCACTGGTGAGAGCGTGTGGAGTCTGGAGTCAGACGTCCACGGTTACTTCGCGCAGGTAGTACTGTCGATCCAGACGGCGAGTACGCACGTTAGGATCTCCGACGCGGAGCACGATCGAGTAGGTTCCCGACGCCGACGGCTGCCACCAATGGGACCAAAGTGACCAGCTCGTGGTTTGGGACGGTGCTGTACACAGCGGAACCCGGCTCCACGTGCCGTCACCGAAGCGGATCTCCAGCTCGGAGACGGGTTCGGTTCCACCCCAGACGATGCCCACGACACGGTAGACAATCGACCCGGCGTTGTTGCGCCAGCGTTCCACGCGGATTGGCATCGCGGCCGTATCGATCACGGCGGGCAGATAGTCGCGGGCCAACTCGGGTGTTCCCGACTGATGGGTGCGCGAGGCAAACTCGAGCATCTGTGACGTCGCGGCGGCGTCGTCGGGCACGAACTCGATCTCGTCGACCCACTTGATGCAAGTGCAGCCGTACCAGCCCGGCACGACCAAGCGGATTGGTGCACCGTGGTCGGGGGGAAGCGCCTCGCCGTTCATGCTCGTCGCGAAGAACGCGCCGGCTGATTCGAGCTGTGTACGCGTGAAGATCCAGCTCGCTCCGGGAGTCGAATGGTTGTTGGCTGACGGAAGCGAGTGGTCATCAAAGCCGCTGATCAGGATGCGGGCTTCAGGTGAAGTAGCTGATGCATCCGAAAGCGCGTCCAATACTTCGATTCCGCCCCATTCGGCGCTACTGAGCATGCCGAATCCTGCGCCACGACCATTGCCGCTGCACTCGAGCAGATGGGTTCCCAGTGCACGCTCCCTCGCGCGCAACTGTTCGACGTTCAACGTCAGCTCACGCTGAACCGTGCCGTGCACTCGAATCGTCCACGGTGACAGCGATGTCAGGCGGTCAGGCCGTCGCGTTCGGATGTAGAAAGCGTCGTTCGCGACGATGAGATTCCGCGACGTCAGCCGGGTCAGATCCGTGAAGAGTCTGCCGTCGAGCCCCTCGTTGATTGCGACCTCGAACGGAGCGTCGTCCTCCCCGACGAATGGCACGTCGTCGACGTACTCGCGTGGACCGCCATCGGTGCAGTCTTCACCCGTCGAGGCGTCCCAAGGGTGTCCGTCGTCCCGGAGGGGAGCGCTCGGAGTCGACGCGTCGGGTTGGCGGGATTTGGGTGGCGTGGGCGAACTACGCCCCGTGGAGGAGGGTCTTGACTGGCACCCCGCGAACAGACCACCGCTCAATGCCAGACCGCTGCGCAGGAACTGTCGGCGGGTGGTTGCCGACGCTCCCGGATTGGGTTGAGCTGGCGGAAGCGGCATCCGCTTTGTCTAGTGTAGGTCGCCCCGAGTGGCCAGGCTTGCGGTGAGTTTTTGGGGTGATCGCGCCCGGCGTTTCATCAACTGCCGCATCCGACCATACTTTCTCACTCAGCCCGTTTCTTCGACGCGAGCCTCCATCCCGATGCGGCGCAGTGATCGTGTGCGATGCAGCGTGGCAACCAGCGCGGATTGAATCTCCTGCTTGGATAGGACGGCGTCTGCGGGGACTCTGGTCCTGACCGCCTCCAGCTCAGTGTCGGTGAGGCCGGAAACGACGATGACCACCAGCCCTCGCAGTCGTGGGTTTCGCCTGAGCACGGACACGAGCTTGTCCCCCGACAATCCGGGCATGCTGATGTCCACAATCACCGCGTCGACCTCGTAGCGCAGGATCGTGCGGGTGGCACCGATCGCGGATGGTAGTTCGAAAACATCCCAGCCGGCGCGCCCCAACACGTTTGCGATGCTCGCCCTAGCAGTCGGCGAATCGTCGATGACGAGCACTTTTCCTACTACTCTGTTTTCACCCATTGGTATCAACCTGGAACCTGATCGATCTTGCACGTTGCCCCCTTCATGCTGAGACGCCCACCCGTCCGTTCGTCCACTCGACTCTTCGTAGAAGTCGACCGATGTGGAGCGGATTGGCTGAAACACGGGATGCTCCGAGCTGCACAGCTACACCGGGCATTCCGTAGACGAGACTACTATCTTTACTCTGCGTGATGGTCCACGCACCTCGGTCGAACATCTTCCTCAGGCCGAGTGCTCCGTCTTGTCCCATTCCGGTGAGCAGCACACCAATGGCCCCGTCGCCATAGCGGTCTGCGACGGATTGGAACAACACGTCGACGGACGGCTTTTGATACTGCACTGGTGGCCCGTCGAGAACAGCGATGCGTCCCCTATCGGTCACCACCAGGTGCCTGTCTCCCGGGGCAATGTAAACAGAGCCCGGTAGCAGCCGCTGTCCCGATTGGCCCATGTGAACGTTGAGTGAACAGCTGCTGTTGAGCCACTCCGCGAACCCACACAAAAACTGCGCGGACATGTGCTGAGTGATGATGACCGGCGGGCATCGGCTCGGATCGAGCGTGTCGAGAATCGTCCGAATGCACGGCGGTCCACCCGTCGACGCTCCGATCGCGATGAGTTGCGCGCAATCCGGGAACAGGCCCGGCCCCGCTGGAACGGGTATTGAAGACGGTGCGGTTGGGGGGCCAGAGCCGAGATTCGTGACGGTGCGGGTTGTCGTGCCGCGGCGGATTCCGACCACGCCGACACGCGCAACGTTGCGCAACTGCTGGATGAAAGAAGCTCTGCGGGCTTCAGATGAGAGGAGGTCGGCTCGATTCGGCTTGGCAATGACTTCGACAGCTCCGGCTTCCATCGCTCGGAAGGTCGTGGCCTCCCCGGGACCAACGGGCGCACCCGTCACGATCGCAATCGGCGTTGGGACCTCGGCCATGATTTGGCGCGCTGCCTCAACGCCGTCGAGGCGGGGCATGTTGACGTCCATGGTTATCAAGTCGGGTTTCAGTGAACGAGTCAACGAAACCGTCTCTTGCCCGTTGACGGCCATGCCGACTACCAACATGTCCGGGACGGCGTCGATGAGCTCCCGCAGAAACTCGCGTACGACCGCCGAATCGTCGGCTATCAAAACTCGAACTAGCCGTCCGGAAATTTCGCTCATGATCATAGAAATCTCTCCAGCGTCTTGAGTAAGAGTTCTTGGCTGAACTCACCCTTGCCGAGATAGGCGTCGGCGCCCGCTTTCAGGCCGCGGGCGCGGTCGTCCTCCGACGCCAACGAACTGACCAATATCACCGGGATCTGGTGCAGGGCAGGATCCCCCTTGATTCTCGATGCCAGCTCCAACCCGTCCATTCGCGGCATCTGGAAGTCGGACAGGACGAGGTCGAAGTGACTCTGGGAAAGCTTGGATAGCGCGTCCACACCGTCCGTTGCGACGTCGACTTCGTAGCCAACGGCTTCCAGGATGCTGCTTTCCAAGGTGCGCGTCGTGATCGAGTCATCCACGATGAGCACTCGGTGCCGCTTGCGTTGAGCTTCGTCGTCATCGACGAACAGGGCCTTGGCTTGGCGGGCGCCGACGAGCTGCTGCACGATGTCGCCCACGTTCAGCAGCGGCACGATTCGACCCGAGGCCAACACCGTGGCGCCAGCGACGTGTTGCACGCGTCCCAAGTGATCTCCCAGACTCTTGACGATCAGTTCGTGCTCTCCTTCGATGGCGTCGACGAGCAACATGGCCTGGGACGCGCCTGAAGAGATCACGATGCCCGGGCTCTTGTCGCTCGCGCTCACCTGGTCTTGAACGTTGAGCATGCGAGACAACCGTTCGATCGGCACCGGTTTGCCTTCGACCTCACACACCAGGCCGGTATCGACCTGGCGAATGTGTTGTCGGTGAACGCGCATGACGCGTAGTACCGCGTTGATCGGCAATGCGAACTGTTCTGATCCAACACGGGTCAGAAGCATCCGCATCGACGTCAGGTTCAGCGGGAGGCGTACGGCGAACTCGGTGCCGATGCCCGGGCTCGTCTCGAGTATGACGCTTCCGCCGCAACCCTCTACCTGCTGGCGCACCACGTCGAGGCCAACGCCTCGACCCGAGACTTCGTCGAGCTTGTGCGCCGTCGAAAACCCCGCGCGAAACAGCAACTGTGTGAGCTGCTGTCGATCGAGCAGGTCGGCCTCGCTTTGACCGAACAGGCCCTTTTCGACGGCGATCCGTCGCACGCGTTCCAGATCGATGCCCGCACCATCGTCGCGAATCGACAGTTGTAACCCACCGGCACGACTGACAGCCTCGACGCGCACGACGCCGGGGACCGGTTTGTCGGAAGCGCGACGGATTTCGTCGGACTCGATGCCGTGGGCGATGGCGTTGCGGATCAAGTGCATCACCGGATCCTTCATCACATCCACCAGATCGCGGTCGATCTCCGTGTTGCCGCCCTCGAGTTGGTACTCGACGGACTTGCCCAGCTTGCGCGACACATCGCGAACCAAACGCGGTAGTGCAGCGAACGCTTGTTCGATGGGGATCATGCGCACCGAGCGGATGTCGTCCTGCAGTCGCGTCGCCAAGGCGTCCAGGCCGTGGGTGTGCCGACGGACGTCGAGCGAAAGGCGGGAGCCGAAGTCCTCCGTCGAACCGAGCAAGCCGTGCAGCTCCTCGATGAGCGCCAGGATGGTACCGCCCGTGCGGCTGTCCCGCACTTCGGTTCGGATGCGTCCGGCGAGCTTCACGGCACGTTCGAGTCGGGTTTCCAACTCGCGCACGTCTTTCGAACGCCGATCACCCCCCGACTTGATTGCGACGAGATCCTCGACGCCACTCATCAATCGCTGGATCTTGTCGGTCGCGACGCGAATTGATCCGACGTCGTCGAAGGGTGGCGCCGATTCCGGGGCGAGCGATGGATCGATGGGTACAGCGTCGGATTCGACGTCTAACAAATCGACGGCTTCTCCGAAGGCCGTTCGCAGCTCCGTCAGGTTCGGACCGGGAGCACTGAGCTTGGCTCGAGTGCCGGTGCAGTCCTCTTGGATCCGACCTTCGATCGCATCGAGGGATCGGTACAACAGCTCGAGGGCGCTGACGTCGACGTCTTCTCGAGAGCTCAGCGTTTGCGCACACGATTCCCAGTTGTGCAGCATTGCGCTGACACGGCTCAGACCAGCGGCGGACGCCGCGCCCTTGATGCTGTGGGCCGCCCGCAATATCGCCGAGAGGTGTTCGGCGCGCTCACCGCGCCGTGCTTCGATTTCCAGCAGCGCGCCGTTCATCACCAGCAAGTGCTCCTGAGCCTCTTCGAGGAAGAGGCGCAGCAAGCGCTCGTTCTGTGACGACGAAGAGGCCATTACAACACGTACCGTTCGGAGGAGGAGCGGAGTTGCTGGGAGACGCTGGCCAGGGTCTGGGCGGTCGCCTCGGTTTGCCTGATGGCTTCGAGGTTCTGGCGAGAGAACTGATCGATGCCCGCAATGGCGACGTTGATTTGCTCGACGCCGTTCGATTGTTGTCGAGCCGCGGAGGCGATCTGCTTGGCGGAATCAGCCGAGTCGGAGATGCTGGTGGCCAGCGCACGAATGATCTCACCAGCAGAGTTCACCAGCTCCACGCCTCGATCGACGCGTTTGCTTCCTTCTTCGGTCACCATCACGGCGGTGTGAGTTGCCCGCTGGATCTCACTGAGGATGGTGCGGACCTTCTCGGTCGCTTGCTGCGACTGTTCGGCGAGATTCTTCACCTCGCCAGCGACGACGCCAAAGGCTTTGCCATCTTCGCCCGCGCGGGCTGCCTCGATGCTCGCGTTCAACGCGAGCAGACTGGACTGTTCCGCGAAATCGTCTACGGTGGCGATGATCGTGCCGATCTGTTGTGTCTTGTCGCTCAGTTCGAGGATCGTTTTGGCGATGTTCTGAACCTGCTCACGAACGTCGTGCATGCCTTGGACGCTTTGTTGAATCGAGCTCTTGCCGTCTTCTGACGTCTGCAAGGAGCGCGTAGCGCCGTTCAATACCTGCCCCGCGGTATCGGAAACCTGACCCGAAGAACGGGACATCTCCTCGACTGTGGCGACAGTTTCGCTCACGCTGGATGCTTGCTGTTGAAGCGCTGCACCCTGTTCGGAAACCGTCGCTTGCAGTTCCTGAATGACCTGGCTCAGCGACTCTGAAGCGTCCGTGACGTTCATGGCCATGTCGCGAAGCGACTTGGTCATGACGTTGAACGTCGTGGCCAGCTCGCCCAGCTCGTCGTTGCTCACGACCTCGACGTTTGCCGTCAGATTGCCATCGGCGATCTTGCGAGTTCCGGTGATCAACTGCTCGACGGCCCGAGAGAGTTGCCCCGATAGGACGCGAGCGACGCCGAGCCCCACCACGATGGCCAAGGCAAAAACGATGAGCATCGTGATCCCGGTTTGGCGCTGGGCGTCGGTGCTCTCTTTGGCAATACGATCGTTGATTAGAATCGCCTCTTCTTCGACTGCAGTCAGAACCTTGTCGATCGCTTCGGTCGCCTGGTGAAGCGCCACCTTGGATTCGTCGAACTGTTGGCTGACGACGTAGGCTTCGTCGAACTTCTTGACGTACTCGGTCAGGATCGCTGCCAGATCCCGCGCGCCCGACCGCTGGGCGAGGAGAGTTGCCTCGGCGCCGGTGGACATGAACAGGTCTCGGTACTTGGGCAGATTGCGGAGCAAGAAATCCTTCTCGGCGCGCCGCATCTGCAGCACGTACACCTTCAGCTCGAGGTTGTCTTGCTTGTCGGTGAGCGCCTCAGCTTCGTGTGCGAGATCGCGAAATTGCTTCTGAAGGCCGTTCTCGTGCGTGCCGCGCGTGACGAAGAGTTCCGCGGCCTTGCCGAAGGCCGCGTCGTATTCGTGGTACTTGAGCTCAGCGTCGTTGAGTTGGCGCAGCAGCTGAGCATCGTCCTTGTCGAGCAGTTTGCGGGCCTGTACGGCGTAGTCCTTGAACTCCAGTTCGCGATCGTGATGCATCTTCAGATACTTCTCGTCACCGAGTCTCGCGAAGAAGTCTTTTTCGTGACGGCGCGACTGCAACAAGGTGGTCATCATCTTGTCCGAGTATTGTGCTACTCGTTCGTGATCGATCTGTCGCTGATGCATGGCTGCGGACTGTTCTAGTCGCAAGTAGCTGACGATTCCGAGCAACGCCATCATGGTGATGAGTACGCCGAACGAGACGTACAGCTTCTTCTTCAAGGGCCATTTCATGTTTCGTGTTCTCCTAATCTCGCGAGCTTGACTTGGGAGATTTGTCCCCGTCACGTAGACCTTTGACGGTTGCTTTCCCGTCGAGGACCAACATCAGATCCTTGGTGATCCCTTTGATTAGCTCGATGTTGAGGGTGGTTTGCCCGGCTGGGCTCAGGGTCGATTCGTCGACCTTCTCGATGCCGTGGATTTCGTCGAGCAGCAGGCCGAGGCGCGTCCCCCCGCTTTCGAGCAACAGGCAGCGGTCCTCTCGAACGTGCGTCTTGTGATCGTCGAGCGCCAGCAGGTTGGCCAGGTCGACCAGCGATACGATGCGACCGCCGATGTGGGTGACCCGCGACTTGTAAGCGGGGGCTCCCGGAATTCTGGTAACCCACTTCGGGGAGACCAGCGAACGGACGTCTCCGAGCGGTACTGCGAACTTCACCTCGCCCAACGAGAAGATCAGGTGTTCCCCGACGGTCGTCGAGTGCGTGGTTTGAGTTTTTCGTTGAGCGAGCAGTTCGGAGCGTTGTTTGAAGATGCGCTGCAGCTCCGCGGGGCTGACCGTGTGTTCGACGGTCATCGACACCTTGCGCTTGAGCGCTTCCCAGTCGAAATCGTTGGTCATCGGGCTTCCTCTTGCAGCAGGGCGACCAGTTGGCGACTAGCGGCGTCTCGCAGATCGCTGGCGTGATCTCCGTGCAGGTGTGCAAACAACATGGCGTTGCGCAGGGACTTGACCGCTGCCTCGCGATGACCGCGGCGCGCGTGGAGCAACCCGATCCGGAGGTGGGCCGTGGCGTCCTGCGGGCTGAGATAGAGTGCGCGTTTGAGGTACGCCACGGCATCGTCGTGGCGCCCCAAAGACTGGGTCACTTGAGCGGCGAGCAGGTACGGCTTGGACCAGAGCGGGAAGCGGTCGATCAGGGTGAGCAGTTCGATCAGTGCGGCGTCGAGGCCCCCGGCGTCGGCCATTCGCTGAACGAGCTCCAAGTCGGCGTGCGCGGCATGGACGTCGGCCGCCTCAGCGGTTGCCCGTGCGGCTGACGACGAGGGGAAGCTGCGTGGGGGGTCGGGAAGCCGTTCAAAGGATGGGGGAGGGGGCTCGGGCTCGGGCTTGCGCGCGGGCGGCATCAGGGAGCTGGCGAGAGGGAAAGGCTCTGACCTGAGCGAATGAGGTAGCGCTCTGGGCGTGACGCTTTCAAAAGCACCAAGCGGCATCAGGGCCGGCCCGTTGAGTCGGTGATGCGCGAGAAGTCCCGGATATACGCTCGTCTTCCACGAACGGTCCGGGGTCGGGTCGGAAGCACCGGCAATCCACAGACCCTCGCCAGAGAGCGCCCGCGCAAACGTCGACGTGACGATGCGCTGACTTTCCTGGCTGAAGTAGATCAAGACATTCCTGCACAAGATGAGATCGAAACGCGCCGGCCCTGGCAATGCTTCGTGGGCATTCGCGAGGTTGTGAACCTGGAACGTGATGTTTCGCTTGTATCTGTTGCGGAGCCGGAAGTGACCATCGGGCCCCTCCGACGTGAAGTACACCGCGCGCTCCTCGGCTGTGACGGCGCGGAGCGACCAAGGCTTGTAGATGGCCCGCTTCGCTCGCTCGACCGCGCCGGCGTCCAGGTCGGTTCCGACCAGGCTGATGGTCCAGTCGCTTTGGTCGGGTATCAGTTCATCGAGGAGGATTGCGATGCTGTACAGCTCCTCGCCGGTCGAACACCCCGCGCTCCAAACGCTGAACACTCGCTTGTCGCGGCAGCGCTCGATCAACAGGGGCAGCACCAGGTCGCGCAGAGACTGTGTACTGGCTCGATCCCGAAAGAAGTACGTCTCCTTGATCGTCAACGAATCGATCAGCTGTTGGATGACCGGGTCGTCGAGGTTCATCCGCCGGACTGCCGCGACGTAGTGTTCCGTTGCCCCAAAGCCCGCCTGCTTGGCGAGTTGCGGAATGACCGTTGCCAGGTGGCGAGCTCGACGATCTGGAACCGTGTGACCGAACCGATCGTGTAGCCAGCTGAGCAGCGGCGCGACCCAGGTGGCGTCCAGCGGTTGAGATTCAGTCACGCGTAGCGGCATTGCGGGCATCTTGTTTCCCGTTGGGCATGGATTGAGGGATCGCTTCCCACTGGTGCTTCGTCAGCAGGCGTGCGATGTCGAATAGTTGGACGACTTGGCTTCCCAGGGTCGCAACGCTCTTGATGGCGACGCTCTGCGTGAGGTCCGAGTTTGGTGCGGACAAGCTCGAGTGGGGGATGTCGACGACGTCGAGAACTGCATCGACCAACATTCCGAAGTCGTGGCCGGGGATGGCCACGAGGATGATCGATGTGCGCAGATTGGGGGAGATGCTCGGTAGGCCGAGGCGCTGCCGGGTGTCGATCACCGGCAGGATCTCGCCGCGCACGTTGATGGCACCGGCCACGCCTGCAGGGGCGTTGGCCATCTTCGTGAGCGCGACGTAGCGCAGGATTTCGCGAACCCAGTTGATCGGCAGTCCGAAGTATTCCGTGTCGAGTGAGCAGCGTAGTGCTTGAAAGTCGTCAGGGGGCAGTTCGCTGGATGCGTACAGCGGCTCCTGGACTTGCCGGCGGAGGAGCGTGAGCTCCTGTTCGAGCCGTGCGAGGCGCTGCGTCAGCTCGCCATTCGCGTGGCCGTTGGTGTTACGAATCTTTGCCCGAGCCATGTGACTCACCCAACTGCAAATGCGGTACCAACACCGAAGGGCGTCCATGGCGACGATGTCGCAGAATCGCATCACCAAGTCTTCCAACGGCTTGGCGAAAAGGCTGCTGTCACGATGCGGTGGGCGCTGGACGCTCCAGTCCATATCTCAGACGGAACGTCTAGGAGTCAGACTGCCAGTCCGCATCATCCCTTGATTCCGAACAGCCCGAACTGCGAGTACGCGTACGGCAGTGAACCTGTTGCGATGTACGTCGCTGACACCGGTTGCCGAGTGTCAGTGTCGTGCGACGGGTGCTCGCCCATTGGGCGCCGCTGACGGGAGCCCACGCTCCAAGATCGCCTGCCTACTGAGCCTGGATGCCGTACCGCTTCATCTTCGCGTACAGCGAGCTGCGCGGAAGACCCAGGGCTCCTGCGGCGGCTTCGACACGCCCACCATGTGCGCGGACGACGTTTTGGATGTGCTGTCGCTCCACTTCCTCGAGCGAGACGGTCGGCGCCGGGGGCTGGCTACTCTTCCTGGAACTCGAGACGATGTGCTCCGCCGGGTTGAGTTCGTTGTCACCGCAGAACAACAGCGCACGCTCCAAGACGTTCTTGAGCTCACGTACGTTACCTGGCCAATGGTGGTTCTTCATGGCCTCCAGGCCTCGTTTGGAGATGCCTCGACACTTCAGGCGTGTGCTCACGCTCAGACGCTGCAACAGTTGCTCGACCAACGGTTCCAGATCCTCGGTTCTCTCCCTGAGCGGCGGTAACTCGAGGATTACTACGTTGATGCGAAACAGCAGGTCGTTGCGAAAGTCTCCCGTTTGCGCCATCTCCGCCAAGTCGCGGTGGGTGGCAGAGATCAGGCGAACGTCCACGCTCTTGTTCTTGACGTCGCCCACACGTCGGAAGCTTCGCTCTTCGAGAACCTTGAGCAGCTTGGGTTGTACGTTGACGTCCAGATCACCAATCTCGTCCAGAAACAGCGTGCCGCGATGGGCAACTTCGACCATTCCTTGCTTGTCGGAGGTGGCGTTGGTGAAGGCGCCACGTTGGTGCCCGAACAACTCGGACTCCGCGAGCTCCTTGGAAAGGCCCGCGCAATTCAGGTCGACGAACGGCTCGTGCGAGCGGGGGCCGTGGTCGTGGAACCAACGCGCGAGGACCCCCTTGCCCGTACCGGTCTCGCCGAGCAACAGGATCGGTGCATGGGAATCCGCGACGGCTTCGGCAAGGGACCGCAACCGCGTGATGGCTGCGCTCGTGCCTGCGAAAGGATCGAGTTCGGCCCGTTTCGATCGGGTGCGGTCGGCGAGTTGACGGCGCCGATCTTGTCGCGTCTTGAGCACGCGCTCCACGACGACCATGAGCGTATCGAATGGGACGGGCTTGGTCAGGAAGTGTTCCGCCCCGTGCTGCATCGTTTGCACGGCGAGGTCGATACTTCCTTGCCCGCTGAGCACGACGACAGAGCTCGGGGTCCCTTTGGCGCGCAGGTCGTCGAGCAGGTCGAGGGCGGTTCCTTCGCCCAGATAGAAGTCGGCCAGGATCAGTTCCGGAGAGTGCTCGTCGACGATTTGCCTGGCATCCTCCAGGTTTGCCGCTTCGAAAACGACGTAGTCGTGTCGCTTGAGGAAACGACTCAACACCATGCGGACCTCCGCCTGGTCATCGACGAGCAGTAGCGTTCTCATACTCCGTGGGTGGCCTCGAGCGCTGGCGATCGGTCACCGACCCTCCCCCATGACGGCCCGACGACCGCGTTTCGTAATATGCCTGACGCGGGTCACCTAGCCAAGGAAGACCCCCCGTGTGTCGGGCGACTGGCGGTCGAGTACGTGCGCTCCTACCTACGGTTTGGGGGCCGACTCGAGGTGAGCTGGGCCATATCCTCCTCACGGGTGAGCACCGCCGAAACCGATAACCTTCAGCACGGGGTGAGGGGCCAGGGGGGCTCGTCCGGATCTCGGTCCTTGGCGTCGTCGCCGACCGCCGTCCTCATCGATGGGGGCTCGGGTTGGGTGCCGCGGGGGTCGGCTTCGAAGTGGCCAAGTCAGTCGGCCGACTGGCGCTTCGCGGGCCGGGGTTTGGGCTGGAAACTCGAGGTCGGAGGATGGCCCCGACGAGTGATGTACCGGGGAGATTCATAATCCGCGCGCCGCGCCCACACCAATTCGAGTGCTCTGAATGGAGAACGGACTCGTGGAAAATCGATACTGGCAGTTCGCGGCACTTCTTTTCGCTAGCTCTTGTGGCGCGGAGAGTGGCCAAAGCGCTGTGGCGCGGCCCTATGAAGCTGGAGACGCCACGCTGATCGGGGACAAGCAAGGTGGAGAGGAAACGGATCTGGGCGATTGCGAGGATGCGGCGTGCGAATCCGTCGACGAACAATGTGGCGACGGAGCTGCTGCTGACATCATCCTCGATGATCAGCGAAACGTCGTCGACGTGATTTGCTACGAACGCGACGTCAGCGTCGAGAGTGTCGGCATCGATGCGGTAAAGAGTGCTGAGGCGGGCAACAACACCGTGCTGGTATTGGACGGCGAAGCAGACGGCCTGGACGTCGAAGGTGACGTGACGATCAGCGGCAACAACGCGCTCGTCTACGGAGAAGGCCCCGATGTTTCGGTAATTGGTGGGACTCTCGACATCGAGAAGAACAACGCGATCGTGCGGGGGGTACGCATCATGGACGACGTCACCATCACGAAGAACAACACTCAGATGGCGTTCTGCGTGATCGAGGGAGACCTGACCATCACCGGCAACAATACGACCCTCGCCGAGTGTGTCGTCCTCGGAAATGTACGAGTACTCGGGCTGAATACTGTCTTCGTACAGAATCGCTTCGCGACGTTGGAGCAGCTGCGGGCGAAGAACTTGACCTGCAATGACAACTTCCGGTTCTTCGACGACGATGAAGACGGCATGGCCGCTCAGAACGAGCTCGGTCCGGAGGTGATCTGCATCGACTCCGACGAAAGCCCCATGCCGCAATCCGAGGTCGACGACTCCCGCACTGGTGATGCCGGAATACCGTCGAGTGCGGACGCTGGCACGTCGCGCTGACGAGTGGCGTCGAACGTCCCCGTCGGGGCCCATGGGGACGATGGCGCGCTTGGTCGCCATCGCTCGGCAAGTCACTCGCGGCGACCCCAGGCCAAGGCGTCAGTCGGCTACGCCAGACCTGCCTGCGCCTTGTCCAACCAGTGATCCAGCGCGTTGAACGTGTGCTCATTCGTCGGCGCGGGGACCCGCGAGAGGTTCTCTTCGAAGCGCGGAAGCTCTGCGAGGAAGTTCCGAACCTCCTCAGGGTCCTGCAGGTTGGTGCTGGCGCGGCCGAAACCATCGTGTTGCAGATAACGGGCGTTGAGGATTTGCTCGAATTGCCCGCCCAGCGGGACGCTCAGCATTGGCTTCCGTAGGCTGACCGTCTCTCCCATGAGCGTAAATCCGCCGCCGGCAATCACGGCCCTCGCGCTGGCCAGATCCGCAACGAATCCCGTTTCGTCGAAGGGTCGGTATCGAAGATTCCCTTCCACCTGCTCGCTCGTGATGTTTCGGCGCATCCCGTACACGCGGCACTCGATTCCGAGCGATTGCAGCGTGTCGGCGAGCTGCGCGTACCCCTCGCCGGTTTGATACACGAGGAGGTGCTCGCCGCGCTCGACCGTTGCGTCCAGGATCTCGCGCCGCAAGATGGGGGGTACCAGCGTCGTTCGCTTCTTGCGGATCTCGGGATGGAAGAACGTGGTGATCAAGTAGTGGGAACAGAACGGCAACTTGCCTTTGACGAACGCTTTGGTGAAGCGAAATGCGTCTTCCTCCCCGGCGACCACTCGTTCGGGGATTCGGCAACGATTGATGATCTGCATGTTGTCGATTGACAGGACCGGCAGGCGATGAGTGAGGCCGTAAAGGTAGGTCCAGGACTCGAAGTCGCTGATCACTGCTTGTGGCGCGAAGTCTTCGATCAGCTCGAAGTACGCCGAGATGTTCTTCGGAATGCCGGCTATTCCCGCCTGTACGTTGGACCACAGTGTCTTTCCACGTCGAACGCGGTTGTCCTCGTAGATGAGATGCAGACCGTGGATTCGGTTGACGGCAATGTCGCCGAACTGCTTGCGCAGAAAGTCGCAGGCGCGACTCGAGGCCATCACCTCGATGTCGTGCCCAATTTCGAGCAAATGCTCGATGATGACGCGCGACCGAATCGCGTGTCCCATGCCCTCACCCACGACCCCGTACAGTACCCGCATTGGCGTGAACTACTGCGCATCGGGCTCGCCCGTCAACGCCGCTGCTACTTCTTCGTCGCCGCCCCACGGTTGGGACGCCAAATGAACGACAGCACTGCAGCGGTCGCCGACGACCGTCGCAGTGCTGTCGTGGAGGGGTCTGTCGAGGCCCCGACTATTCGACGCGGGCTTGCCCGACCGTCTCCGACACGGGTTGGATCAGGTCGCTGTCGTACTGAGCATTCAGTTCGTCGAGCTTGCTCAACGCCCAGTCCGACTCGGCCAGCAGCTTGCGCACACGCGATTGCCGTCTGTCTTCGGGATCGAAGCGGTCTGCCTCGATCGCCACGTCGTCCTTGAGACGGGTCAAGCGTTCGTGACGCTGGGTCATCTCGGTCCGGGATTCCTTGGCCTGGGTGGAGATGGCGTCGAGCTTCACCGCGTCCTTCTCCAACATCGACCGCTTCTGTGCGAGCTTCTTGCGCAGCTTCTCGACCTTGGGCTTGGGCAGTGCCTCGGAGCTTGCCAGTTGGGACTGGACATCGTCGTACTCTTCGCGAGCCGCCGTAACACGGTACTTTGCAGCTTCAGCGCGTTTCTGTAGCTTGGGTAGCTGAGAATCCATGACGTAGAGCCGCTTCTTCGTTTCGTTCAAGTCGCGATCCAATGCTTGGATCATCTTGTCGAACGCCTTGCTGTAGTCGGCCTCGCTCTTTTCGCCGCTGAGTTCGGTGCCTTGCTCGCCTCCCGCGAACGTGTCGCTGCTGACGGTGGCGATGCCGAAGGTGAGTACTGCTGTCAGGATTGGGCCCAGGATTGTACGGTTCATTGACTCCTCTTGGTCTTTTCGATGGCGCCGTTGCTCGCGATTAACGTGCTGGACGCGACGCCGTCGTGGTGGGGCATCATGCGCATACCTGCGCCCAGTCTCCGAGGACGGCCCCTACGAACCCGATTGCGCGAAGTCGCGGCGGGTGCGAAGGAGTCGTTGGAGCTGGCTCAGGATCATCGGTGCATCTGTCGCAGGACCCACGGGTCTGCTCTAGATGACCTATACGGACTGTCTACGTTTGATCGTAGTGGGGGCCTCCCCAGCTCGCCACGCGTTGCGCCAACAATAGAAGCTGTCAGCGTCAGGCTGTTCTGTTTGGGCGCAGCGGCCCAGGGCCCCGAGAGCTCGTACAGCGACGCGAGAACGCTTGGGGTGTGCCTGGGATCGCTAGGCCGTGTGAAGTGTACGACCACCCATGGCGCCACGTCGGCGGAGATGTAGGAGGTTACCTCATTCGAACACGATGGGCGCACCATCGCGGCCGAAACACAGCAACCCTCGCAGGTCGCCTCCGCTCTCGATGCGGGCGACGAGCATCTTCAGCGTCGTATCGACGACCTCGTCGCCGGGTGAGATCGGCTCGTCGATGCAGCCGATGAGCACCTTGTCCCACTCGTCCGACATCTGATCAGCCTGGCGGCTGAGTTCGGGGAACGCCGGCATTTGGGTTGCACCGAAGTCGACGCAGAATAGCGGTTGCAACGTTCCCCCTTCACCTCGCTCGAAACGAACACGCTCCTCCGCGGTGTGGTCCTTCTGCAGCCGTGTCTTGACGAACACCAGCAGCAGGCGTTGTGCGGTGGGCTGCTGCTGGGCGGCAGCCACGAGGTCTTCCACGGAGGTGATGTGCATCGGGGCTTTCGCGGTCAGATGAAACTAGTGCCTCGACAGGGCGGCTTCGACCGGTTCGGAGTTGCCACCCCAGAGGTGTGAGGGGCGGGCAACTGTACCGGAGCACTAGTGCTCTGACGCTACGGCCCCGTCAAGCCGTCGCTCACCCCGGAGGCGAATTCCTCCCGTCGGTCGGGCGTCCGCGGGTGACCCCACGTTCCGACTCAGCGAGCGAAACGCTCACGCCACGCGGCGATGCGGGGTTGGGACGCAACGGCGGTGTGCAGCGCGGTCAGCTTGGAGTGGCCATCGAGGATGTCCGTGGGGATGTGGTCGAGCACACCGCGACGAAACCAGTTCATCGCCGTGAAGATCTTCAGGTCTGCCACGCTGATCGCCTCGCCGCCGACGAACGGACCCCGAATCTGCTGTTCGATCTGCTTGGCCCAGCGAGGGATCGGACCGTCGCACAGGGCCTGCCGCGCTTGCCGTTTGGCATCGTCGTCTTCGAGACGTCCGGAAGGGTCAATCGTTGCGCGGAGTTCCTCGACCGATTCGAGTACGGAGACGTGTCGAGCTGCCTCCCAGGTGTCTTTCGGTAGCAGCCCGTGCTCCGTGCCAATCCAAACGAGGATGGCATTGGACTGCGCAAGCGTCGGGCGGCCTTCGACCTCCAAGATTGGCAGCGCGCCGAACGGCGTCGACTCCTTGAGTTGTCGCCAATCGCTGCCAGCGATGCGCTTGTCCTCGAAATCGACTTCGGCGAGCGCGAATGCCATACGAACGTCTTCCCCTCGGCCACCTGGAAAATCGAAATACGTGAGTTTGGGTTTAGCCATGGCCCACGTTCTCGGGCCGGCTTCGCGGGGTGTCAAGTTCGCAGATGTGATTGGCCAGTCGCGTTCGGGGCGCAGGCTCATCGTCCTGCGATGCGCTGCGGCAACGCGTGGCCCGGGACCGGCGCCGTCATTCGCCGGCGGTTTGTGTCGACGCGTTCCAGGAGGTGAGAACTGGTGACGGTCGGCTCAAGCGCGGTGTCGTGACCCGGGCCGCAAAGTCGGTCGTCTGCGGACCGGGGCGACCAAATAGATACCCCTGTACGACCAGACCATGAGCAGCACCGAGGTACTCCGCTTGGGACCACGTTTCCACGCCCTCGGCCACGACCTCCATCCCTAGTTGCTGTCCCAGGGTAATGATTGCGCTGGCGATGCAGGTCGACGCTTCCTGTTCGATGTCGGCCACGAAGGAGCGGTCGATCTTGAGCGTGTTGACGTTGAATCGTTTGAGGTAGGCGAGTGATGAGTAGCCCGTGCCGAAGTCGTCGATGGCGATTCGAACCCCCAGATTCCTCAAGCCCAGCAGCGCCGCCGTTGCGTGTGCCGTGTCGCGCATGAGCACACTTTCGGTGATTTCAAGCTCGAAGTCGTTGGGCGCCAGACCAGACGTGGCCAACGCATCGCGAACCAGCTCCACCAGGCCAGGCGTCTCGAATTGTTGACCCGCGACGTTGACCGACATTCTCGCGTCGTGTCCTGGGTGGGCGGCACGCCAACGCTGCAGCTCTCTGCAGCTCTCCTCCACGACCCACTTACCGACTTTGGTGATGAGGCCCGTTTCCTCGAGTATGGGGATGAACGTGCTGGGCGGCTCGGGGGTTCCGTCGGCGCGTCGCCACCGCAGTAGCGCTTCGAAGCCGGCCAGTTCCCCGTCGCTCAGCCGGTACTGCGGTTGATATGCCAGGGTGAAGCGTTGCTCCCGGACGGCTTCACGCAGCTCCATCTCCAAACTCAGTCGCTCGAGGCCGCGAGCGTGCGCGACCTGCGCGGGGGGGACGGATCTGCCACGGCCTCCGCGCTTTGCCTGGTACATCGCCTCGTCAGCGGAGCGTAGCATCTCGTCGAGAGTCTCGTGCCCCGTGGAGGAGACGGAGATGCCTACACTCAGCGAGACGCCGACGGTTCCTTGCACCAACTCCACCGGGCGTTGAACGTCGGTCATCAGCCGTTGCGTGATCGTCAGCGCGTCTTCGGGATCCGCTAGCTTGCCCAGCAGAACTGCGAACTCGTCGCCGCTCAATCGCGCGGCCGTGTCGTGCTCGCGGATTACCGTTTGCAGACGTTGCGCGACGACGCGCAGCAGCTCGTCCCCCGCCTCGTGCCCGAGCGTATCGTTGATGTTCTTGAACCGGTCTAGGTCTATCGCCAGCAGAGCGACGTGGCTGCCGTCGGGACGAGCCACCGCCTGGGCGTGAGAGAGCCGGTCGCGCAGAGTTCGTCGATTGGCCAGGCCGGTGAGTGCGTCGTAGGACGCCAAGCGGGTGAGCTGTGCAACGAAGCGACCACGATGGCGAGCGAAGGCGATCACTCGGCCGAGCTTGTCGCCGTCGAGCTCGCCTTTGGTGAGAAACTCTTGGGCGCCGCTTTCGAGGGCTTGGCCCGCGACCTCATCGTCTTCGAGCCCCGTCAGGACCACGATCGGGGCTTCTCCAGCCGCTCCACGCAAACGCCGTATGCAGTCGATGCCGCGGCCGTCTGGGAGCGACAAGTCGGACACCACGACATCGAACTCGCACGTGTCCAACAGTAGTTCCGCGTCGCGCAGTCGATGGGCGACCTCCACGACCGCTGTGCAGTGCGTTTCCAACGCCCGTTTCGTCAAGAACGCGTCGGCCGGGTTGTCTTCGACGAGCAGCACTCTCAACAGGTCCAGCTTGTGTTCTTTGCTCAGCGCTGAACGCCGCTCACACAAGGTAAACGCGCGATCCAGCGATTCGAGCATTGCGACGTCGTCCCACGGTTTGCCAAACACCGCGAGGAGCGAGCCGTCGGTAGCCGGGCTCCGTGGAAGGTCTACATCAGGCATTCCGGTGACCAGGATCGAGACACAGCTGCGGTCGATTTCTCGAAAGCGCTCGAGCAACGTCAACCCGTCCATTCCCGGCATCCGTAAATCGGTGACGATCACGTCGAAGCGACGTTCTTTCGCTCGTGCGATTGCTTCGTAGGGGCTCCGGCTGACCTCGACCAGGTATCCTGCCCGCCGGACACTTCGCTCGAACGCCGCGCCTGCAAGCGGGTCGTCGTCCACGAACAGGATCCGACGACGTCCGTCGCTCGCGTCGTTGCGGCTCGGGGAGTCGAAGCGGCGCCGGCGTTGTTGCAGACGGGTATGCGACATCGGTGCTCTTCGTTGTACGGCGCGTCCCGAAACAACTGTAGGGCGTGTGGTGCATTTGGAACGGCGCGTACGAAACTGGTCGGCGACATCCGAGCGATTCTGCGCAGAGGGTAATCGCCCAGCTCACGTCGACCGTACACCCGCATCGTGGAATCCCGGTATCTGCCCGCGCCCGTGCCGCAGAACGATCGCGACCGAGTCGCCGAATTGCAGCGCTACGACATCCTCGACACCGTGCCCGAGTCCGGTTTCGACGACTTGGTCGCGCTTGCTTCCGAGCTGTGCGGGACACCCATAGCCCTCGTTTCGTTGGTCGATTCCGACCGTCAATGGTTCAAGGCGAGGGTGGGGCTGGGAGTGGAGAGCACGCCGCGTGCGGTCGCGTTCTGTGCACACGCCATCATGGGGAGCGAGCCGATGATCGTGCCAGACGCTCACGTCGATGAGCGATTCGCGGGCAATCCGCTCGTGACGGGTGAACCGCACGTGCGCTTCTACGCCGGATTCCCGCTGTGTACTCCAGATGGCGATGGGTTGGGCACACTGTGCGTCATCGATCACCGCGCTCGCGAGTTGACTCCTGCGCAGCTGACGGCGATGCAACGGCTTCAACGCCAGGCAAACGCCCAGCTCGAGCTGCGTCGCCGTCTACGGGACCTCCACGAGACGCAGGAAGCGTTGAAGTCGAAGTGCAACGAGCTCGAGCACTTCGCACGCGCGGTTTCGCACGACCTGCAGGAGCCGCTCCGAACGGTAGAGTCGTTCGTGCGCCTGTACGTCGAAGAGTGCGCGCCCGAACTCGACGGCGTCGGCAAGCAGTACCTCGACTTCGCCATCGACGGGGCGCGGCGCGGCAAGGAGCTCGTGCGCAGTCTGCTCGCGTACGCGAAGACCCGGACATCCGTCGCGCCGGAGAAAGTGGCGCTCGGTGCGGTTCTCGAATGGGTCAAATCCGATTTGAACGCCATCGTTCAAGCGCGAGGCGCCGTGATCGAAGCCGATGAACTCCCCACCTTGGTGGGCTACCCGCAACTGCTCAGGCAGTTGTTGCAGAACCTGTTTTCGAACGCGCTGAAGTTCTGTACGCAACCACCCGCTCGAATACACGTCTCAGCCGAGCGAGATGGGGCGTATTGGGTGATCTCGGTTCGAGACAACGGTATCGGCATTCCCCCGAGCGAACGTGAGCGGATATTTCAGCCGTTCTATCGCTCCAGTTCACACTCCGCGCCTGGAACAGGTATCGGTCTCGCGATCGCCCGGCGGGTCGTCGAAGCACACGGAGGGACAATCTGGGTCGAATCACAGCCAGGCGAGGGCAGCACGTTCAAATGCAGGCTGCGTGACCCGGGCCTCGTCGACGGGACGAATGGCGCTGCCGGTCAGTGAGGAACAGAGCGATGACGAAACAGATGCGACGAAGGAAGTTCTTGGTCCAGTCCGCGCTCGGCGCTGCATCAACCGTGGCGCCGACCGTGTTCGCGCGCACGACGTTCGTCGTGCGCGTGCTGGGCACGCACGTCACGCTACAAGAAGCGTTGAGGCAACAGGCCCAACAGGACCTGGGAATTTCGTTGGAGTTCTCGCCCGGAGGCAGCGCTGCGGTCTTGCATCAAGCTTCGACCAGACCTGAGAGTTTCGATCTGTACGAGCAATGGTCAGACAGCATCAACGTCCTGTGGCAAGCGCGAGCGATTCAGCCGTTGCAGGTGTCTCGAATCGAGCGTTGGCTCGACGTGAACCCGCTGGCGAAGACCGGTCGTCTGACGTCGGGGGCTCGCTATGGTGCCGGCGACTCTCCCGAACGGATCCTGTATGTCCAGCGCGATGGCACGCTGGCGGGGCGACCAACGGCGCAGATCAGCTACCTGCCGTACGTTCACAACGCGGACTCGTTTGGCTACGATACGCGCGTCATACCGCGGGGGACGGCGTACGAAACCGAGAGTTGGGCCTGGCTGCTCGACGAGCGCTATCGGGGGAAGGTAGCACTCGTCAACCAGCCGACGATCGGTGTGTTCGACGCTGCCCTTGCCGCGCGAGCGGCGGGCCTGCTCAGTTTTCGCGATCTGGGGGACCTCAGCGAGGCAGAACTCGATGCGCTGTTCTCGATCCTGATCGACCTGAAGAAGCGTGGTCACTTTCGAGGGGCTTGGCGCTCCGTGCCAGACTCGGTGGCAATGATGGAGCGAGGTGAGGTCGTCGTCGAAAGCATGTTCTCCCCGGCGGCATCGGCGCTGGCGGGGGCTGGAGTGCCTTGCGTGTATGCGGCGCCGAAGGAGGGCTACAGGGCGTGGCATGGCGTGATGTGCCTGTCATCGAAGACCACGTCAGCGACGAAGGACGCCGCGTACGCTTACATGAACTGGTGGCTCTCGGGTTGGCCGGGTGCGTTCATCGCGCGTCAGGGTTACTACATCTCGACGCCTCACCTGTCCCGTCCCTACCTTTCCGACGAGGAATGGGATTACTGGTACGGTGGTCGACCGGCGCGGCAAGCGCTCATGAACACCAATCGACAGATCGCGGTACGTCCCGGGCAAGTGCGCAACGGCGGCAGCTACGAACGGCGTTTTTCAAACATCGCCGTGTGGAACACCGTGATGCCGACCTACGAGTACAGCCTTCAGCGGTGGGCTGAGTTTCTGACGGCTTGAGGGGGCGCACCATGGTCCAAGGACGACATCTAGCCCAGTTCTCGATCGGAGCGAAGGTAACCACTTCGCTGTTGTTGATGGTGCTGCTCTTGGGGGTCGTTGGCGCCATCACGTTCTACGACGCACGTCGGGCGTCAGAGCGATTCGAGGGAGTGCGTGCTGTAAATGAGCGAGCGATGACGGTGCTCGAGGTCGACCGCGCCGTGGCGGCGTTGCAGCGCGATGTGCTGCACTATACCTATTCCGGCCACCGCAGCATTGCCGATACCGTTCGCCAACGTAGCGCCCAGCTCGAGCAGCACTTGATGAAGGTGCGTAGCCTCTGCTCGACGGAGGAGGAGCGCGCCTTCGTGCTGCGCCTGGAGGGTCACCTCGCCGAATACGACAAGACGTTCGAGCAAGCCGTGGAAGAACGTGAACTGCGTCGAGAACTCGTGTACCAGGCGGCGGCATCGACCATGTCGAAGTTCGATGATGCACTGCTGAGCGCCGCGGCGAGGCCCGAACTCCTCGACGCTGGAGCTCGGCTCGCGCTCGAGAAAGCGATGAAGGAAGCAGAGGTAGCGCTGTTCAAGTACCTCCATCACCCACGGTTCGCGTTGCTCACCGGCGCCGAACGAGCCGTCCAGAACGCTGCGCGGCGCTATGCCATCGATGGCGCCAACCCGACTGGACAGTACCCGGAACTTCGGTATGCGGAGCAGTACCTCGGAGTGTTCACTCGTATCGTCCAAGCCACTCGTAGCTACCTTCACTTGACGGGTGTGGTGATGGCTGGAGAGGCCATGGAATTCGGTCACGTGTCCACCGAACTCCGAGAACTGATCCTCAATGAAGTCGATCCCATCTCCGAGGAGTTCTCCCGTCGCGCCGTCCAGACTCAGTTGCGGGTCGTGGTCGTGGGCTTTGCTGCCCTGGCAGCGGCGGGAATCATCGCGTGGTTGTTGACGCGAAACCTGTCTGGACCCATCAGTGCCATTGCCCGCACGCTGACGGAGCTTTCGGAGGATCGAGCTGCCGACATTCCAGCGACGGACCGCGTCGACGAGATCGGGCAGATGGCCAAAGCAGCAGACGTCTTTCGAAGGCGCAATCTCGAGACGAAAGCGTTGCTCGAACGCGCCCGCCATCTGACGGCTGAACTCGCTCGAAACCAACGCCAGCTGGAGAAGTCCAACGCGGAACTGGAGCAATTCGTCTACACGGTTTCCCACGACTTGAAGTCGCCCGTCGTCACCAGTAGTGGGTTCCTCGGAATGATCCGACGCTTGGCGGACCAGGGGCGGATCGAAGAGGCGTTGAGCAAGCTCGATACGATCGAAAGTGCCAACCGACGCATGGCGAATCTCATCGACGACTTGTTGGACCTGAGCAGGGTCGGGCGGATCGACCTGGAGGTCACGACGTTCGACCCGAGTCCGCTGCTCGAAGAGTGGAAGCGGGCCAATCAGATGCGGCTCGAGCAAGCAGGGTTCGAGTTGATCATCGAGTCGCTTCCGAATGTCAGCGCGAACCCGTCGCGCTTCATGCAGGTCATGGACAATCTGTTGACCAATGCGATGAAGTACGGGCGCGCGTCAGCGGACACCAGCACCATCACCGTGGAAGGTCATCGGGACGGAGCGGAATCGATCGTCGTCGTGAAAGACCGTGGTCCCGGAGTTGCTCCGGAGTTTCACGAACGCATGTTTGCGTTGTTTCAGCGATTGGACAACACCCAAGCAGGCACGGGAGTGGGGCTGGCGATCGTGGAGAAGGTCATGCGCAGCCACGGAGGAAGAGTCTGGGTGCAGTCTCGCGGAGAGGGGGACGGGTGTGCCTTTCACCTGTCCTTCCCCGATACATCTCCACGGGGTATTCCAGCCACGTCGTCAACGTCTGGCAGTCAGAACAAACAGGTGTCGCTGTCCGCCTGACAGTCTCCCACAGCCAAATGGGCGAGCACGTTTGTCGGGCAGTTCTTCAGGCCGCCGTTTGGTGAGTGCCCGAAAAACCGCCCCCGTTGCAGTCGCTTTCTCGACTCCGTTCTCTGTTGCATCGAATGAGCGTTCGCGAATCGCGAACGCTCATTCAGCGAGGCAGTCGGGGTTAAGTGTGCCGAGACGGAGCCGTTTCAGACGAAATGCGGGTCCTGCTCGTGGAGGACAATGATGAGCACGCAGAGCTCATCAAGTTCACGTTGACCTCGTTGGTGTCGAACGTCGAGCGGGTGGTCAACGGCGAAGAGGCGGTAGCTCGCTTGACCGGCGATACCGCCGCGTCGCTCGATTTGGTCTTGCTCGACATCAACATGCCGCGAATGAGCGGCATCGAGGTACTACAGCACGTCAAGAAGACCGAGGCTGGCCGGCGAGTGCCCATCGTGATGCTGACGACGTCGGGATCACCGACCGATCGATTCCTGGCGTATCACCATCACGCCAACGGCTACGTCGTCAAGCCGATGGACTTCGCAGAACTCGAAGAAATGCTCACCGACTTGGTCAACTACTGGGGCAAGTGGAACAAGCGTCCGGAGGACCCCGCGGTGTCGCCCGCCGTTGGAGGGTGAGTCGCCTGAGCGCCGTTGCTCCTCGCTGGATTCACGAGCGGTGAGTCAGCTGCGTGGATCAGCGCAACAACAACCAAACGACCACGCCGGCGACGATCGCACCGTGATAGGGCGCCACCGCCGTACTGAACAGCACCGAGACCCACGCGTCTGCCTCGCTGTCGACGGCTTTGGTGTCCATGCTGAAGTCGAGCTGTGACTCCGGGGCCATCTCGGCCACGTCGTACATCTTCTCGAATAGCCGCCGCTGACGAACGAGGTGAGCGTCCAGCGCCCAGAAGGTGAGTTGGACGAGCACGCCGAACCACGCCCAACGCGCATGCTCGGGGATGGTTGCGACGGTTACGAGTGCGCCGGTCATCGACACCGACCAGGCCTTGGCGAGCCCCGACCCCCAACTCATGCGTCGGATGATGCTGCGCACGGCTTCGAGGAGTTCGGAGCGATTCATGGATACGGGCGCTGGCCTTGGGAGTGGGGCGGGCGCCGTTTGATGGGCGCAACCGTACTGCGGGAATCCAGGCAGAACCAGCACCGGCATGTGGTATCGGGGCACGTGGCTCACGGCCTGCGGCACCTACGTTTTCACTGCACTCGCTGCGGCAATTGTTGCCGACAGTTCCGGGTGCCGCTGACCGACGTGGACCTCGCGCGGCTCGTGCTGGCCACCGGTCGGCCGCCATCAGAGCTCGTCGACTGGCTTTCACCCACCGAGGTCGACATGACCGGCGAGCCGGAGAGTTTCGTGGTTCTCCCGGAGGGACGTCGCTTGATGACGTTGGCGTGGCGTGACGAAGCCTGTCGCTTTCTCGCGGCGAACGAGTGTTCCGTGCACGCCGATCGGCCCATGAGCTGTCGTGGCTACCCGTTCTCAGTGACTCTGGGGCGCCGGGGTGGCGTTCGACGCTTGCGCCTGTTGGACATTCGCGACTGTGAGCATACCTGGGCGGCCCAGCAAAACGTCCGGAACGTCGCGCGGCAAGCGGCAACTCAAGAGGCGGAGCTCGTCCGCTTCACTCAGCGTGTCGTGGCGTTCAATCGGAGTCAGCGTTTGCGGCGCCGCGTAGGCAAGCGACTTCTCGACGACGGAGCGTTCTACGAGACACTCGAGTTGCCGACAGTTGGTCCGGGCGCCGATGCCGTCGCGGTCGCACTCCCAGGCCTGAGCGTCGCCAGCGATTTCCCGAGCTCCGAGGCCAGTGGGTTTCGGCCCGCAAACGAGTAGGTCCAAGCGCGTACGGCCCGCAAGAAATGCGTGATGCCGACACTGGCAGCAGCGAAACGCCGACTCGCCCGACCTCACCCTTCGCTGGTCGCGAGGCGCTCTTCCAGACCCGGCCCGAACCGCCTATCCAGCCACGTCCGCCACTGCTTCTCCGTCATGGCTCCGCCGTGCTCTTCCGCGTCGTTCCAGCGGATGATCCAGGAGCCGTCGGAAGCGGTGATGACGTTGACTTCCGGCAAGGCGCCGAGCCCCAAGCGATTGTTGAGGTGCTCGACGTACTCTTGCGCCTGCTCCGCGGTCAGGACGGTGTTCGGTTTGCTCATGTGGGGCTCCGGTGCAAGGTTGGGGCCAACTACGCCAATTGCGGTCAGGAGTTCCCCGGGCTTCGCTCGGTCTGACAACGCCAACACACCATACCGCATTTTCTGCGGACGCAACCGCGTGAGTCGAGAGATTTGACGCGCCGCGAATGAAACAATCTCGTTGCCGAATCCATGCCGATGATCGAGGAGCGTCGAGGGGAGGGCCCCTGGACATTCGCCTGGGCGACCAGGTTCGAATTGCTGTTATCCTCTCGAACATGAGCGAGCTCGAATTCATTCAGCAACTGACCGATACACAAACGAATGCGCTGATCGACGTGATGGTTCTGGCGGCCGAGGCGGATGGCGACGTCAGTTCGGAGGAACTGGCCGAGCTGGCTCGAAACATCTCGCGAGTCACCAATGGCGCGGTGAGTCGAGAGCAGGCGCAAGCAGGCGTCGATACGGCCCGGGCGGCGCTGGCCGCATCCGATCGCTCCGCTCGACTGCGACGGGTCCGCGAAGCGCTCGCGCCGGCCCAGCGCCGGCATGCGCTTCTGCTCGCCATTCAGGTCATCGGTGCCGATGGCAGGATTCGTACGAGCGAGCGCGAGCTCATCCTACAGATGGCCGAAGCGTTGGAAATTGATGGTGAAACGGCGGCGGATTTGGTGCGCGCCGTGGCGCGCTGAGGCCCTGACCAAAGCGGAACTCTCGCCCGGGAGTGGTTTGCAGCGCGGTGGGCGATTCTGATTGACCCATGGGCGTTGCCTAGCTACCGCAACGTGGTCGGCATTTCGCCGAGCAACGAGGATATTAGACAGTGACGAGAAAAGTGTTCGTCGGCAGCCTCAGCTGGGGTACTGACGAGTGGGCGCTTCGCTCCGCTTTCGAGCGTTTTGGCGAAGTCGAGGAAGCGGTGGTCATCACCGACGCACAGACGGGACGATCGCGCGGGTTCGGGTTCGTGACGTTCAAGCAAGATGGTTCAGCTGAACAGGCCATCAACGAGATGAACGGAACGGAGCTCGATGGTCGGCGTATTGCCGTCAACGAGGCGCAAGAGCGTCAACCCCGAGCTGGGGGTGGCGGTGGCTTCGGCGGCGGCCGCGGCGGCGGTGGTGGAGGCGGCGGTGGCGGCTTCGGAGGCGGTGGCGGCTTCGGAGGCGGTGGCGGCGGTCGCGGTGGCGGCGGCGGCGGTCGCGGCGGCGGTGGCGGTCGCGGCGGCGGTGGCGGTCGCGGCGGTGGCCGCGGTGGCGGTCGCGGCGGCGGTCGCGGCGGTCGCGGCGGCTACGGCGACAGCGACTACTGATCTCGACGGGGTGCTCGTTTTCGCGGGGTCCTTGCGGGACTCCGTGGATGCGATGTGAGACGCCCCGGCCTGGGCCGGGGCGCGCTCAGTGACGATCAGTTCGCAAACCCTCGCATGTAGGGCAGGCCTGCGGCTGTCTCGCGGATCTGCTCGGCTCCGCCGAGTAGCTCGGTGGTCGAGTCCCAGGTGCCTTCGACAAACGCAGTCCGTGGTCCGTCCGGCATGTCGATGGGGATCCGAACATCACCGCAACGGATCTCTTTTTCCCGTAGGTCGACCGTCAGCTCCAGGTCGGGGTTGGCTTCGACGGCGCTCATCAGTGTCTCGACACCCTTGGCGTCCACGACGGGGCAGGGGATCCCCAGGGCGATGCAATTGCCATAGAAGATCTCGGCGAAGCTTTCGCCGATGATCAGGCGAATACCTTTGCCCCAACGCATGATCGCTTGGGGCGCGTGTTCGCGCGACGAGCCGCAGCCGAAGTTCTTGTTGACGAGCAAGATGCTCGACCCTTGGTACTTCGAGTCGTCGAAAGGATGGACCTGATCAGCCTGTCGAAGCTGCTCACGGTCGTCTTCGAAAGCGTGCTCACCGAGACCGTCGAATACCGTCGTGCGCAGGAAACGGGCCGGGATGATGCGGTCCGTGTCGATGTCGTTGCCGCGAACGGGGATGGCGCGGCCAGAGATCACAACTCGTTTGGTGTCTTCCATTTGTCTTGCTCCAGTCGATTCGTTGCGCACCATCAGGCGTTTACTTCGAACACTTCACGCGCGTCGGCGACTTCACCGCGAATGGCGGCAGCAGCGACCATGGCCGGGCTCATCAGCAGAGTGCGACCCGTCGACGAACCCTGCCGACCCTTGAAGTTGCGGTTCGACGACGACGCGCAGACCTCTCGGCCTACGAGCTTGTCCGGATTCATCGCCAAGCACATCGAACAACCCGCTTCCCGAAATTCGAAGCCGGACTCGGTGAAGATCTTGTCGTAGCCCTTTTCCACGAGCTCCTCTCGCAAGCGCTGAGAGCCGGGGACCACCAGAGCTCGTACGCCGTCCTTCACTTTCAGGCCACTGCCCTGCAGCAACTTCACCACGGCCTCGAAGTCGCTCAATCGACCATTCGTGCAGGAACCGATGAACGCCACATCGACCTTCATCCCCTTGATGGGCTGACCGGGTTCCAACGACATGTAGCGGTAAGCTTCCTGGACCGTATCTCTCTCGTCGGCACTGAACGCGTCTTGGGCTGGAATGGTGTCGCCCACCGCGATCGACTGTGCTGGTGTGATGCCCCAGGTGACCACGGGCTCGATGTCCGCTGCATCGTAAACGACGACCTCGTCGTAGTCGGCATCAGCATCGCTCTTGATCGAATCCCAATAGTCGACCGCCCGCTCCCAGGCCTCGCCTTTCGGGCTGTAGGGGCGCCCCTTCAGATAGTCGTAGGTGGTCTGGTCGGGGTTGACGTAGCCACAGCGCGCGCCGCCCTCGATGCTCATGTTGCATACCGTCATGCGTTCTTCCATCGAGAACGCATCGAACACTTCGCCTGCGTATTCGTAGGCGTACCCGACGCCGCCTTTGACGCCCAGCTTCTGGATGACGTAGAGCGCTACGTCTTTCGCGTAAACGCCGGGGCGCAACTTCCCATTGACTTCGATGCGACGCACCTTGAGCTTGCCCATGGCCAGAGTCTGGGTTGCCAAGACGTCGCGCACTTGCGAAGTGCCGATACCGAACGCGATGGCGCCGAAGGCGCCGTGAGTCGACGTGTGAGAGTCGCCGCAGCAGATGGTCATGCCTGGTTGGGTCAACCCTTGCTCCGGTCCGACGACGTGCACGATGCCCTGCTCACCTTTCTGCGGTGAGAAGAAGCGGATGCCGTGACGGCTGACGTTGTTCTCCAACGCGACCATCATCTCTTCGGCGAGGTTGTCCGCAAACGGGCGCAGTTGCGACTTCGTCGGCACGATGTGGTCGACGGTGGCGAACGTGCGCTCGGGCATCATCACCTCCAGGTCGCGCTCTTCGAGCATGCTGAATGCTTGGGGTGACGTTACCTCGTGGATCAAGTGCAGACCCATCAGCAACTGGTATTGCCCGGAGGGCAGCTTGCGAACCGTGTGTGCGTCGAAGACCTTTTCGTACAGCGTTTTTCCCATTGTTCACTCCTTGGCCAGTCACGCCGGCCAGCGAATCGTCGTGCCCATCGTTCGGCGCAGCCGACCGCGCATCAGGCGCGCAGCAGCGCTTCGAGTTCCTTACTCAAGTTGCCCGCCAGTTCGTTGAAGGACCGCAGAGCCCCCTCGTCCTGGTGCATCCAAACCTTGTCGATTGCTTCTTGGCGACTTTGCCGGAGGCTTGCAATCACTTGATCGCCCTTGCCGGTCAGTTCGTAGCGGCGCTGGCGAGCATCCTGTTCGGCCAGTGAAACGGTCACGAGTCCCTTGTCGACGAGTTGACGAATGATCTTCGAGACCGCGGCGGCTGAACTTTCACGCTTCTTGGCGAACATGCTCGGCATGAAATGCTCGCTCGAGATCTGTTCGAGCACCTCCCATTGCTGCTCGGTCAACCCCGCCTCGGAGGCGAGCTGGGCGCGGCGCTTCTGAAACAGCTCCGTCAACCGCCGCAAATGCGCGATTGCCTCGTGCACGTGCTGTAGGTCAGGAGTTGCCATGGGGAAACTATTTACCAAGGTTAACTGTTGCGCAAGGTAAATCTGATGACTCGCGCGTTGGAGCGGTTCATCATATTGCATTTATTGGGTTTTCAGTTCGGTGGCGGAATCGCGCTGACGACGTCTCGAGGCCCGATTCGCGTGTGTCGTCCGCGAACGGGCTCTGGCCCACGGTCGCGGCATTCGGTCGGGCGGCTGCGGCCATGCTCCGCCGATGACCGCTCTGCGCAGCGCACCAGCTCAAACGTTCAACGCGCGGAGAATACCCGCGGCGGGTTGCGCGCCGCTGAGGCGCTGACTCGGTTGCCCTTGGCGGAAAAGGATCATCGTCGGGATGGATTCGATGCGGTAACGCGCCGCGATCTGGACAAGCGCCTCGGTGTTCACTTTCGCCACGACTAACCGCCCCGCACGCTGATCGGCGATCTTGACCATTTCCGGCGCAACCATGCGGCATGGGCCGCACCACTCAGCCCAGAAGTCGACCAATACCGGGAACGGTGCTTGGTTGATCAACTCGTCGAAGTCCTCGACGCTCTGCACTTCGACCGGATGATTCAGCGGCGATATCGGTGTCTTGCAGCGTGCGCAACGCGCCACTTCGCTCAGTCGCGCGGCGGGCAGACGATTCTTGGCTTGGCAGCTCGGGCAGGCGCTGATCATGAAGCCATGGGTAAGCACGACTTGCCGAGGCGTAAAGGGTGCTCTTCGAGAACGACTATTGCTCTGCGGACGCGGTCCGTTTGAGACGGTAGATGTCGTTTGCGGGGACGTCGGTGAACAGGGTCGTCGGCGCGCCGTCGGGCCAAGTCACCTTGAGCTGGAGCACTTCCTCGTCCTCAGCCAAGCCGAAGTGCGCTTGCAAGGGAGCCTGTGCGAGAAACCCTGCGTTGACCTGCAAGTCGACGAATGCGGTGCGCTCGTTGGTCGCAATTGAAACCCTGGCTCCCACGGGGATCGGGAGGTTGTCGGATGGCTCGACGCGTACACCGATGAAGCGGTTGCCCTCCGAAGGGTGCTCCAGATCGTTGCGAAAGAGCTGGGCCGGGCCACCCTGGTTCACCAGCAGTACGTCGATATCGCCGTCCGAGTCGTAGTCGAAGCACAGCGCGGAGCGACCGTCTTTGGTGCTGATGAGGTCGCTCGAGCTGGCATGGTCCCCCAACTGTGGGGCTCCGCGTTCATCGTAGGCGGTGAGAAAGAGGCCAAGAACGTTGCTATCCGTGGGTCCGGCGTCGACGTCGCTCGGCGGATGGTTGGTCGCCACTTGCAGCAGATCGAATAGACCGTTGTTGTCGAAGTCTGCGTAGCAGCCTCCGATGGCGGGACCGGCTTCTGCCGACGTATTGGCAAAGACCACAAAACCCATCGGTTCCGATGTGACAATCGCGCTATGGGTATCGTCGTGGAACGCGATGCTGAGCGCGCTTCCTCCGGCTGCCGTGGGCGCGGGGCCCTCATCCCCATCTGGGAGGCCAAGCCCCCCATCGCCGGCATCGAGCGGTTCGCGAGTGCTCGAGGGGGCGCACAACTCGGTGTCGGGCGTAACCCATGTGCCGCCGTCTTTCAGGTAGGCTGTGGCGGGCAACGCGATTGACGCGTCGCCGAGCAGGCCGTCGATGCTGATGCCGCCGACACCTGACTGTACCCAGTGTTGTTTTCCGCCGTACAAGCCCCCAACCAAAGCGCCCAGTGAGTTCCGCCCCTCCGTGTCTCGAGTGAGCGTTGCACGGACGAAACTGGGGCTCGCACCTGAAGTGGTGGTGTTGACAAGGATGACGCTTGCCCCGTTCGGCCGGGCCAGAACGAGATCACGACCGTTGGATAGGTTGGCGAAAGAGGGGGAAAAATACGCACCGGTGAGCTTCTGACAGCCCAAGCTTCCCAACGCGCTCGTGATCGCTTCGCTCCCATCGCTGAACTCGCCGTCGCCGTCGTTGACCCAAAGCAGCCCTGCTCGACTCTCGTCGTCGCGAAATACGTTCCAGCGCGACACGAACACGTCGAGATCGCCGTCGAAGTCCACGTCGGCAACGGCCAGTCCGGTTGCTGGTGCGAACGCCCCCAGCTCCCCAAACGCGCCGTCGACCTTTTCGAACCGTTCACCCTCGACGTTGCGCCAGAGATCGACGCCACCCGTGAGCACGTTGGCGACGATCAAGTCTGGGTCCTGGTCGGCGTCGACGTCGACCAGCAATGGGGCCGTCGAGAAATGGTCGAGCTGCAGTTCGACCATTTCGGTGGCGTCGTCGAACGTGCCGTCGCCCGCGTTGAAGTAGAAGCGAGCGCCGTTGTCCCCGCCGAGCAGCAGCACATCGTCGTTGTGGTCGCCATCGACGTCACCGAGCGCAGCGCCGCCCACCAACGTCAGCAGCTCAGCCAAGCCCTCAGCCTCGCCCATCGACTCGGGCAGCCAGCGGTGATTCGAGGCGAGGCCGGCTTTCTCCGTCACCTCGACGAAGCGGGGTGAACCGGCCGAGATTGCCAGGGATGGCTCTTCCGCTTCGTCTTCGCAGCTCAGGGTCAGCCCGACCCACGCCGCGAGGCACAGATACAAAAGCGGGGAGCGGCGTCCTGAGGAAGAAAGTGACTTCATGGTCGTGGCTGGTGCCCCGGCGCGCTGCGAGTCCGGGGAGCGGGTTACTGTACGTGTGCACAGCGGCGAGCGGATTCTGTTCTCGTCGCAGCTGGCCGTGCCAAGCGGCTTGCAAGGAAAGAGGGGAAACGTCATACTCTCGCCGCTGCCCGGCAGTGGGCACAGTAACGGAATCGAGCGAGGATGAGCAGCCCAGTAGTTCCAGTAGTGAATATCGCGCTTGGGCTGGCTCGCGCCGTAGTCTGAAAACAGTCGACGGTCCGTTCGATCCCAGCTCGAGGGTCCAGTCCAGGGGGTCCTGGCTGGGTCCCCGCCCGCGCTACTCGGCCGTTTGTCGTGGATTCCCGCGACGACCGACCGCACAGCTCAGGTGATCACCAACCTGTTGGCGATCCGGGCGCGAGACGACTAGATACGCACGCAGCGGCCGCGCAGACATCGCCCCACTCAGGCTCCCCAATCGGGGCGAGCAAACGGCAACAAGGAGAACGAGCAGGAATGACCACCATCAAAGTCGTGTCGCTCCCTGGAGACGGCATCGGTCCCGAAGTCAACGGCCAAGCGGTTCGCGTATTGGAGCTCGTGTGCAAGAGCGCCGGGCGCAACCTCGAAGTAGTTGAGCTACCGATGGGGGGCGTAGCCCTCGACGCAGGGGACAAAGCCCTGCCTGACGCGACGAGAGCCGCCTGTGTGAAGGCGGACGCCGTACTGCTCGGAGCCGTGGGGCTCCCCAAGTACGACGGAGTTCCCGGTGAACGACGTCCCGAGAAGGGACTGCTCGATCTGCGCGCCGCGCTGGGGGTCTACGCGAACCTTCGCCCCGTGCGATCGATCCCGGCGCTGATCGATTCTTCCCCGCTGAAGAAGGACATCGTCGATGGAACCGACATGCTCGTGGTCCGGGAGCTGCTCTCCGGAGTGTACTTCGGTGAGCCGCGCGGCATCGAGGGTAGCTATGCGTTCAATACCATGGGTTACCATGAGCACGAGGTCGAGCGCGTGGCGCGCATCGCTTTCGAGGCGGCGCGCAAACGTCGTGGTCTCGTCACCAGCGTCGACAAGGCCAACGTGCTCGAGGTGTCGCAGCTGTGGCGTCGCGTCGTGAAGCAGTTGCACGAGGCAGAGTATTCCGATGTGAAGCTCGAGCATCAATACGTCGATTCGGCGGCCATGGACTTGATCCGCAATCCGAAGCGTTTCGACGTCGTGGTCACCTCGAATCTGTTCGGTGACATCCTGACCGACGCGGCTGCCGTGCTTCCCGGCTCGATCGGGTTGCTTGCGAGCGCGAGCCTCGGCGACGGGCCGGGCTTGTTCGAGCCGATACACGGTTCGGCGCCGGACATTGCCGGCCAGGGCATCGCCAACCCGCTCGGGGCGATCGGCTCCGTGGCGTGGATGTTCAACACTAGCCTGGGCATGCCCGAACAGGGCGCCATGGTCGAGAAGGCAATCGACGAAGTTCTATCGCAAGGTCACCGCACCCGTGATTTGGGGGGTAACCTGTCCACCTCTGAAATGGGAGACGCCATATGTCAGGCTCTCGGTCGGCAGTGAGTATCGCGCCAGGGGCGACGACCCCAAACCAGCACCAATCCCCAACCCAGGTTGCCCAATCGAGTGCGGCCTCCGAGAAGGCACCGGTCATGCGCGGCGCTCAGATCGTCGTGGAGTGTCTGATCCAGGAGGGGGTAGATGTCATCTTCGGTTATCCGGGTGGCGCCATTCTGCACGTTTACGACGAGCTGCACAAAGCCCAAGACCGTATTCGCCACGTGCTCGTTCGGCATGAACAAGGCGCGGTCCACGCTGCCGAGGGCGTGGCTCAGTCCACCGGGCGCGTCGGCGTTGCCATGGTGACTTCCGGGCCCGGCGCTACCAACGTCGTCACGGGGCTGCAGAATGCGATGATGGATTCGACGCCGCTGGTCGTGATCAGCGGTCAGGTGGTTTCGAGCCTGATTGGCACTGACGGTTTTCAGGAGGCCGACGTCGTTGGCATTACGCGGCCGTGCACCAAGTACAACTACTTGGTCAAGGACGTAACCAAGCTGGCTGCGACGATCAAAGAGGCGTTCCACCTGGCGCGCAGTGGTCGCCCCGGGCCCGTGTTGATCGACATTCCGAAGGACATCACGGCACAGGAGTGCGAGTTCGTCTACCCGGAGACGGTGGACCTGCCGTCGTACAAGCCGACCATCACCGGCCACCCGCGGCAGATTACCAAAGCGCTCGAACTGATCGGTCACTACGACAAGACGATCCTGTACGTCGGTGGCGGCGTGGTGGCGTCGGGAGCGGAGGCCGAGGTGCTGGAGCTCGCCAAGCGGCTCAACGTGCCGGTGACTCCCACGCTGATGGGGCTCGGCTGTTACCCCCCGGGCGACAAGCAGTGCCTCGGTATGCTCGGCATGCACGGCACGTATACCGCGAACATCGCGATGAGCGAGGCTGAGTTGATCATCGCGGTCGGCGCGCGTTTCGACGATCGCGTGACGGGGCGCATCGACAAGTTCGCGCTGAAATCCAAGAAGATCCACATCGACATCGACCCGACCAGTCTGAACAAGAACATTCAGGTCGATGTTCCGATCGTGGGCGACGCCAAGACCGTGCTCGGTCAGTTGCTTGCCGCGTTGCCGGATCAGCCGCCGCCACCGCGTACCGCGTGGTGGAAACAGCTCGACGAGTGGCGCAGCAAGTACCCGTTGGCGTACAAGGCCGATCCCGAAAGCATCAAGCCACAGCTGATGTTCGAGGAGTTGGTCAAGTTGACCAAGGGCCGCTACATCTGCGCGACCGACGTCGGCCAGCACCAGATGTGGGCCGCCCAGTACTATCCCGCGGACAACGCACGCAAGTGGCTGACCTCGGGTGGCCTGGGAACGATGGGGTATGGCCTACCTGCTGCGATGGGTGCGGCCGTCTACAGCGGTGATGATCCGGTCATCTGCGTGACTGGTGATGGCTCGTTCCAGATGTGCATCCAGGAATTGGCGACGTGCGTTCACGAGGAGCTGAACGTCAAGATCGTCATCATGAACAACAACTTCCTCGGCATGGTGCGGCAGTGGCAAGAGATGTTTTACTCGCGCCGCTACAGCGAAGTGGGCATGAAGTACTTCCCCGACTTCGTGAAGATCGCCGAAGCGTACGGCGCGACGGGCTTGCGTGCAGAGAAGCCAGAGGAACTCGCTGCCGTGCTCGAGAAAGGCTTCAACACGCCGGGAACCGTCGTGATGGACGTCATCGTGCACAAGGAATCGAACGTCTTCCCGATGTTGCCCGCCGGTGCCGCCCATTACGAGATCGTCATGGACCCCGAGGTCTTTCCTGACTTCGGCAAGGAGGAATCATGAGCGAGCACAGGCATTTGCTCAGCATCCTGGTAGACAACAGCCCTGGAGAGTTGGCCAGGATTGTTGGTTTGTTCAGTGGTCGTGGTTTCAACATCGACTCGCTGTCGGTCAACACCACCATGGACCAGGACCGTTCCCGCGTCGTACTCACCACCCGTGGTGACGACCGCGTCATCGAGCAGATCACCAAGCAACTCAACAAGTTGGTGCGTGTCTACAAGGTCCTGCATCTGCAGGGCTCGGCGCACTTCGAGCGTGAGTTGCTGCTGGCGACGGTGCGGGCTGCAGGCCCCAACGGTCGCGAAGAGATCGAACGACTCGTTCGCCTCTGCAACGGCCGAATCGTGGCTTTCGCCCGCGATCTGTTCACCGTCGAGGTGACCGGCACGGAAGCGGAAATCAACAACTTTTTGGAAATGGCCAGGCCCCTGGGCGTTCGGAATATGGTGCGCTCCGCGCCGATTGCGATTACTAAGCCGGCCGAAGCCGAGCAGAACGGTGCCGAGAGCGCCGCTTGAGTGCCGAAGATAGAGACGCGAAGAGAGAAGGAACCCAGATGAAAGCTTACTACGACGCCGATGCAAACCCGAGCCTGCTTTCCGACAAGAAGGTGGCCATCATCGGATATGGCAGCCAAGGCCATGCCCATGCGCTCAACCTGAAGGATAGCGGCGTGAACGTGCGCGTCGGGTTGCGTTCGGACAGCAAGTCCAAGCCGCGCGCCGAGCAGGCGGGCCTGACCGTGATGGATCCCAAGGATGCCGCCGAGTGGGGCGACATCGTCATGCTGCTCGTCCCCGACGAGCACGCACCGCGTATCTACGCCGAAGACATCCAGCCCGGCTTGAAGGCTGGAAAGTACTTGGCCGTCGCACACGGTTTTGGCATTCACTTCAAGAAGATCGTTCCGCCGCAAGGGGTGAACGTGTTCCTGGTTGCTCCCAAGGCACCTGGGCATACCGTCCGCCGTGAGTATGCGGGGGGTCGTGGCGTGCCCATGCTGATCGCCGTCAACGAAGATCCGACTGGTGATAGCAAACAGGTCGCTTTGGCCTATGCGTCTGCCATCGGTGGCGGTCGCGCTGGCATTCTCGAGACCTCGATCAAAGAGGAAACGGAGACCGACCTGTTTGGCGAGCAGGCAGTGCTATGCGGAGGCATGAGCGCGCTCATCACCGCTGGTTACGAAACGCTGGTCGAGGCGGGGTATGCCCCCGAGATGGCGTACTTCGAGTGCCTGCACGAGCTGAAGCTGATCATCGACCTGATCTACGAGGGCGGCATCGGCAACATGCGCTACAGCGTCAGCAACACCGCCGAGTACGGCGACCTGACCCGTGGCCCCCGCGTGGTAACGGACGCCACCAAGAAGGCGATGAAAGAGATCCTCGGCGAGATCCAGAGCGGCAAGTTTGCCGATGAATTCCTCGAGGAGTGCGCCAGCGGTCGTAAGAAGTTCAACGCGCTGGAGAAGGCGGGCGAGGACCACCCCATCGAAGACGTCGGTCGCAAGCTGCGCGCCATGATGCCGTGGATGAAGGACAACCGCGCCGTCACCGAGCGCTGAGCCTCCAGTGATTTGTCAGCGCGCCGAATGAGGCGCAACGAAGGCCCGGTTTCCATGACCGGGCCTTCGTTCGTTGGATCGCCTTCCCGGAATTCGACAATGTGAACGAGAGCACCGATCCGCTTGCCTGTGCACGGAAGTGCCCCGAAAAATCGCCCCCAGCGGGTGTGAGGGCGCTTTTCGGGGCCACGTTCGGTCACTCTTGCTCGCAGCTCGGTGCTCTAGGTTGTTGGTTTGTCGCGGCAATCAACATGATTGTCGCTCTGGCACCTCGCCGCAGTGCTGCGAAACGCTTCAGTTTGTTCCAGGGGAAGGGGCCGAGCTGTTGCGGATTTCCCCCCTCGGGGCGCCGAGCCCAACCGGGCGAGGCTAGCCCTTCGACGCGATTGGATTCGTCGCCGTTTGGGGTATATTCGCTCTACGCATGAGTGACGTCGGGGCGGGAGACGAGAGCTTGAATGCAGCGTTGTTTGCCGCGTTGGCTGGCGCATCCAATGCGTTCATCAGTTGTCTGGATTCCGAGCGTCGCGTCGTGTTTCTCAATCGGACTTTGAGCCGCGACTTGTCAAACATCTTGGGGCGCCGGACGGAGGAGTTCATTGCTCCCGCGCATCGCGACAGCATGATTGAAACTGTCAATGCTGCGCTCCAAACCAACACCCCGCAGGTGTTGGACTACGATGCCGTGTTGTCTGGGGGGGACAAGCGGTTGCTTCGGACGCGACTGGTGCCGTTCGTTGGGCCTCGAGGCAAGACCTACGTGCTGCAAATCACCGAAGACTTGACCGAGCATCAACGGCTCGTTGCGGAGTTGCAGGAGAGTGTTCGCCTGCGTGCACTCATCGTCGAAAACCTTCCCGATTCGGTGATGCTGTTGGATCGAGAGCACAGATATGTTTGGGTCAATAGACCGGTGGCGGGATACACGGTCGAGCAGATGCTGGGGCAGCCTTATCACCGGTTCGTTCCCCCGCAGCAGTATCAAGCTACGAAGCCGGCGATCGATGCAGCGTTCGAGAACGACGACGAGGCAAGTCTCGAGACGTTGATCGACGACGGCGCTACCACGCGATACCTGCTGACGCGAGTCGTTCCCACGCATTCGGCGGAGATGGACAACGTCTTGCTGCTCGTTTCAGACATGACGGAGCAGCGTGTCATGGAGACAGCGTTGCGCGCTGCCGAAGAACGATTTCATCGCGTTCAACGCCTGGAGAGTGTCGGTCAGCTTGCGGGTGGTGTGGCTCACGATTTCAACAACCTGTTGCAAGTCATCGATGGGAACCTGCATTTTGCGCGCGAGAACCTGCGTTTGGGGGAATCGGCAGACGATGAACTGGCGCAGGCATTGCGGGCGACGGAGCGTGCCGCAGAACTGACGGCGCATCTGCTTGCGGTGGGGCGTCGACAGCGTGTGAGCCCACAACGTGCAGACATCGACGAGTTGGTGTCTGCCAATCTCCGGATGCTCCGCCGAGTGATCCCCGAGAACATCCAGCTCGAATACAATTCGCCCAAGGGCGAGTGTTGGGTCGAAGTCGATCAACAGCAGTTCGACCAAGTGATGATCAACTTGTGCGTGAACGCACGGGACGCGATGCCCAGCGGCGGTCGGCTGACGATCGATGTCACTCTCGAACCGCCGCAGACGGTGGCTCTGAGGATCTCCGATACAGGGCCGGGCATCCCCGAAGAAAATTTGCTGCGTATCTTCGAACCGTTCTTTACCACGAAAGGGGCGGGGTCGGGTCTGGGCTTGTCGGTCGTCGAAGGCATCATTGCCGCCCACGGCGGGACAATTGTCGCCGAAAGCTCACCGGGGGCGGGGGCTTCGTTCATCGTGCGTTTGCCGCGTTCCGAGAGTGGAACCGTCGTCGATGCAGGGCATCGGGCGCCCCAAGTTGGTGGCCAGGAGTGCGTGCTGATTGCTGAGGATGAAGGCATGGTCCGAGATCAGCTCGTCCGGGCTCTGACGCGCGCCGGCTACGAGGTGTTGGCGACGGACAACGGTCGTCGCGCCGTGGAGATGTTCCGTGAGCACAGCGAGCATGTCGATCTCGTCCTACTCGACGTGATCATGCCTGAGATGGACGGGTGGCAGGCGTACCGGAAGATCGAGGAGATACGCCCCGGTACTCGCGTGCTGTTCTCGACGGGCTATGCATCGACGTTGCTACCCAAGGACGTGGCGTCCAAAGGGGCGTTGGTGCTGAACAAGCCGTACAATCCTCGGGTACTACTGCAGCGCGTGCGAGAAGTACTGGACACCGGACCGAGCAGTTCCCGGGTGAGTCACGGTCCCATTTGAGTCGAGTCGGTGTGTGGGCGGCGATGCCCATCGGCTCAGCTGGGCCAACGCAGGGCAACGATGAGGAGCGCTCCCCAGCCGACGAGGAAGGCGAGCCCCCCCAGAGGCGTGATCGCGCCCAAGGCGCGGATCCCAGTGAGCGTCATGGCGTACAAGCTACCGCAGAACAGAACGATGCCGAGCATCAGGGCGTAGCCGCCGATGCGCCCGACGCCTGATTCGTGCTGCAGCAGGGCGAGGCCGAGCACCGCTAGGAGAACCGAGTGCACTAGGTGGTAGTGAGCAGCTGTCGTCCACCACTCGAGGCGGCGTGCACCATCCGCCAGGGGCTCGATGCGGGATCTCAGCGCGTGGGCTCCGAAAGCGCCGAGGGCAACGGCGAGAAACCCGCTGATGGCCGCCGCGCTCAGAAGAAACTTCGGTTGCATGGCCTCGCCCGTAGTCCAGTGCGGCGGAAGTCGGCAAGGGATCGATGGTCGCGCTCGACGAACCCCGCTCGGTAGGCGGCGATTGAAACGCCAACCGATGGGGTGTTCGGGGGCGCGGCGCCGAGCGCTGCTGCCCCTCACAAGGGGTTTTCGGCGCCGGTGAACTGCCTGCGCGTGAGGCCTTGCTACGGTGAGCGACGTTCCTGACGCCAATCGCGTCGCTCGGGAGCGCCGATTGTTCCAAAGTATTCGACAGAGGTGCGCGCTCGGTTAGAATCCGAGGCTCCCGCCCCGGTTTTCTTTTTTGACGAGGAATGGTTATTCATGTCGGTTGACGCGGTGGTCGAGTGGCCCAACTTCTTGCACATCCCCCAGGAGGACTCGCTCACCGTATCGCGTCCCAAAGGGCAGGCGCTTTCTCCGTACATCTGGTGGAACGGCGAGATCCAAACTGCGCAAACCCAGAGCATCCACTACTACGCAAATGCGTTGCACTACGGCACTGCCGTGTTCGAAGGCATTCGTTGCTATCCGACGGAGGGTGGCCCCGCCCTGTTTCGTTTGGAAGACCACATGCAGCGCCTGTTGGGGTCCGCCAAGCTGTACGGCATGAACGTGCCTTATACGGTCGAACAGCTCTGTCAGGGTGCGATCGACGTGACTCGAAAGAATGGCGTGAGCAACGCGTACATTCGGCCGCTCGCGTTCTTTGGATATGGCCCGATCGACATCACGCCGAAAAAGGAATGTAGCGTGAACGTGTTCATCGCCACACGTGAGCTCGGCTACTTTCTTGGCGAAAAGGCGTTGCGGAACGGGATTCGGACGATGGTTTCGTCGTGGCGCAAGTTCCCCCATGCGTGCATGCCGACGATGGCCAAGGCTAGTGGGCACTACGCCAACAGTGTGCTCGCCGCGCACGAGGCGTACGATCGCGGCTTCGACGATGCCATCTTGCTCAACCTGGATGGCACGGTGTCGAGCACGAGCGGTGGGAACGTGTTTTTCGTCAAGGGTCACACGTTGTTTACCAACGACGAGACGTCGGCCATCGTACCCGGCATCACGCGCGACAGCGTCTTGACCCTCGCGCGTGATGCAGACGTCGAGGTCAAGATTCGACCGTTCACGCGTGAGGAGCTACTGCGTGCTGACGAGGTTTTCGAAACGGGAACCGCTGCAGAGATCACACCCATTCACGAGATTGACGGCGTCGAGTTTCGAACGGGCAAGAACACGCTCGCTGCGCAGCTACAGCGCACCTACATGGCCGCGGTCACTGGCAAGAATGCGCAGCACGCAGATTGGTTGACGCTGGTAGGAAGCTGAACAAGGGGCCAGTGGGCCACTCCGCGGTGTGATCAACTCATGCTGCAGTAGGCACTCCCCACTGAGCTGGCTTCCGGTCACCGTCTTCGCGCGCCGAGGCGAAGTGCTAGGCGTTGGCGAATGGATTTGTGTGGCTTCGCTCGCCCTGTTGCCGCTACACCCAGCGGCGCGATGCGTGCCCGATCGACCAGGAGGAATGTTGCGTGGCTTTCGTGATGAAGCCCCCCCAGGGTCAGAGCAAGGGACTGCTCGTGCTCTCTCATCGTGAGCAAGAGCTGGTGAGGACCCCTGTGCGCGCCTTCTCGAAAGTCGTTTCGCGGGTCAAGGAGCGTTACTGTATCGCCATACATCACGGGCAATCCGCCCGGAGTTACGAATCTGCGCCTTGGGTCGACTTTCACTTTGCTCCGAATCGAAGTGTGACGTTTGACGGGCCCGTCGAACGCGTGCCGTTCGATTGCAGCCACTTCGTTCCCGGTTATTTTCAGGCGCGCAACGTCGACAAGCATTGGGACGTACTGGCCGTATGCTCGGGACCGGGCCGCCAGGACACGCGCCAGGTGCTTCGAGCATTGCGTGTCGTCAAAGATCGGCGTCCCCAGACGCGCGCCTGGGTACTGTGCTGCGCATCGGGTGGGGGCACTGCGACGGGGCACGATCATCGTGCGCTCTACCGCGAGCTGTTCAGCGCTCAGGAACGCCAGCAGATCGCCTTGACGGTGTTCGAGGGAGCCTCGGCACCGTTCGCGCTGCCGCGGCGCGACCTGGCGTGGCTGCTCGCTGCCACCCGTGTCCTATTCCTCGCCTCGGCGTATGACGGCGCGGCTCGGCAGATCGGTGAGGCGTTGTTGTGCGGCGCCGGCGCTGTCCTGCCGCGCGATGACTTCGACGGTTGCCTGCCGACACGTATCGAGGAAGGTGTGCGTCTCTTTGGCGACGAAGCTGAAGCGGCTACGGCGATTTGCGCTTGGCTCGAGCGCGCTGTCGAATTGGACGTCGCGCGTCTGCGTCAGGGCGCGGGCGAGATACACACCGTGCCGCGGCTCATCGATGCGTTGGCTGGGGTCTACGAGAAGCTGGGAGTCGTGTGGCAGGGCCCACTCGATACCGAGGATTTGGCGATGAAGCTCCCGTCTCACGCAGCAGGGCTCGCGCCGTCGGACCTGTGCCATGCTGATGGTAGCCTGCTACGATCATCGCCGGAGATGCTGTCGTACTTGGGCGAGCTTGCGGCTACCGCTGGCGCGGCAGTGAGTCTCGGCAGAATGGACTCGCTGCGCGTCGAAGTGGATGCGTTGGGTCAACGTGGGAGCCGCAAGGCCCAGGGCCTGCTCGACCACGCCCGCCGCGCGATTCACCGCCGATGATCTCCGCGACGTGCGCGAGCACCAGCAACCTCGCTGCCACCCAGCGTATGCTGGGAGCGGGCTGTGATCAATCATCAGCCCGGTTGGGTGAGGGGCCCCTCCTCGGTGCGCGCGGCAAGTGACCAGGCGGTCAGAACGCCTCGGATGAGGCGCTTCCTTCGACCAGGACGGGCGGGGTGGTGTCCCCGACTTGGTTCGCCGACTCGGAGCCCACGCGCTCGGACAACCACTCCGCCACGATCTTCGAAAGGCCAGGCAAGCTGGATGCGACGGCGGAAGCGCCGATCGCCGTGCCCCAACCGATCGGACCGAGTGGACGACAACCGAAGAAGTGGCTGAGCCCAGGGGTTTGAATGATGGCGGCGAGGAGTGCCGCCGAACCCACACCCGTAGCCATGACGCCGCGGCTCCCTTGACCTGAACGCATCGTCTGCCCGAGTTGGGTTCCGACCAGTGCCGCCAGGGCCACCGTGCGTGCGCGCTCGCGGCCGCCGGTCAATCGTGCAACCGTCCACGCCGAGCCTGCGCCCAGTGCCGTGAGAGCCGCGCGAGCAGCGATTTCGCGGGTCAAAGGCTTACCGAGGGTCGCTTCCGGTCCGGCGAGCGCGAGGTTCTCCAAAGTGGCCGTCGAAGGTGGCCGCAGCGCGATCGCCATCGCAGGAGCGACGTCGGTGAGCAAGTTGACCAAGAGCAACTGTCGCGCGTTGAGCGGAGGCCGACCCGACAACAAGCCGACGGCCGTCGTGAAGCCAATTTCGCCGAAGTTGCCACCGAGCAAGATGGAGACCGCGTCGCGGACCGACGCCCACATCGCACGTCCTTCGGCAATTGCCGTAACCAGTGTTTCGATGCGCCCATCGGTCAGTACGATGTCTGCGGCGTTGCGCGCGGCTGCCGTGCTCTGTTCACCAATGGCGACGCCAACGTCCGCCAAGCGAATCGCTGGGGCGTCGTTCGCGCCGTCGCCGACCATGGCCACCACGCAGCCGGTGCGCTGCAACGCGCGTACGAGGCGGACCTTTTGCGCTGGGGTCACTCGGGCAAAGACGGAAACGTCGCGACTGAGCTGTTCGAGTCGCGCATCGTCGACTTCGGCGAGGTCCCCGCCGGACATCACTTCGAGGTGTTCCGTCAGCCCCAGTTCCGACGCGATTGCTTCGGCGGTGCTCGGATGATCTCCGGTGAGCATCACGGTTCGAACACCAGCACGCCGTAGACCGTGAACGGCAGCGCGGGCACTCGGTCTGACGGGATCGGTGAACGCCAGGAACCCCAAGAAGCTCATCGATTCCTTGTCGAGCTTCTCCGGGGACAGTTCCCCCAAGTATTCCTTGGGGTTACCTTCCGCGACGGCCAACACTCTGAGGCCGCGGCGCGCCATGTTTTGCACTTCTTTTGCCAACTGACTGCGTAGGCCGTCGGTCAGCTCCAACTTTTCGTCGCCCTTGCGCCAGCTGCTGCACAAGGGCAGCACCACTTCGGGGGCTCCTTTGAGTGACAGCAAGTAGCCGTCGGTGACGTAGCCGGCGGCAGCGTGATAGCTGCGGTCGGATTCGAAGGACAGCTCCGAGAAAAGCGACCACTCGTCGGCGTTCGTCGACTGCGATGCGCCGCTGGCCGTCGCGGCGCGATACAGGGCGGCGTCGGTCGGGTCGTGTTCGGGGAACAGTTCGGGATCCGGGCTGGCGCGCAGCGCCGCACCCAGGATCTTCTGCCGTGACTCGCCGAGACGACTCGGCGATTCTTGCAGGCGACCGTCGCTGACGAAGGCCAACTCGATGCGTCCCTCGGTCAGCGTCCCGGTTTTGTCCAGACAGATCACGTCGACGCGTCCTAGCGCCTCGATCGAACGACCATTGCGAACCAAGGCGCTCTTCGTGCTCAGGCGCTGGGCGGCAGCGAGTTGTGCGGCCGTCGCCAGTAGCGGTAATCCTTCGGGAACCGACGCGACCGCCAAGCTCACCCCCGACCCGACCAGCTCTTGCAGCTTGCGCCCACGCAGCAGACCCCCCCCGACCACACCGATGCCCGCGGCCAACGCCACGGGACCGGTCAGATCCATCAAGTCGCGCAGACGTCGCTCCACGCCGCCCTCGGTGCGAGTGCGTTTGGCGACGGTGCCGCCGCGACGCGCTTCGGTTTCGAGGCCCGTGGTCACGACGACTGCCAGGGCGCGTCCGGAGGCAACCGCGGTACCCTCGTAGACCATCGAATCGCGGTCGGCGATGTTGGCTTCGAAGGATGGATCTTTGCGTTTGCGCACCGGCAACGACTCGCCCGTCAGCGACGAGGCGTCGATCTCGAGGGAGTTCGCCTCCACGATGCGGCAGTCGGCGGGGACCACGTCTCCTGGGGAGAGCAGAACCAAGTCACCCTTGACCAATGCGGAGGCGTCGACGACGTGCTCCTGGCCTTCCCGACGCACGCGAGCTCTCGGCGGTTCGGCGTTGGTCAGCTGGCGTATCTTCTTCTCGGTGCGATAGCGCTGCCCCCCGCCGACCACGGCGTTGAGCACCACCACACCCGCGACCATCGTCGCATCCGCCAACGAACCGACGACCGCCGACAATCCGGCGCCAGCGGCGAGCAGCGGAGCCAACGGGTTGAACAGTTCGTCGGAGACCGCTTCGCCGAGTTCCTCGAAGGCGGTCAGCCGCAGTTGGGTGTTGGGCGCGCGCCGAACGACTTCGTTGCGCGTCAAGCCGTCGACGCCGCTACCCAAGCGAGCGAGCACGCCTTGCGCGTCCAGCGCATGCCACGGCGTGGGATCGCGAGGTGTCGGCAACAGCAGGCGCTGCAGCTGCGCCGAGTGGCGGTAGCCGTTGGCCATCGAGATCAAGCTCGCAGCGTTGACGACGAACACCACACGCCGTGTCGTCAGTCGCAGCAAGCCACCTGCAGAGACCAAGGCGCCGAAGCTCGCCGCACCCAGCGCGACGTTCACGGCTTGCTTGCTCAGGCGCCGTGCGCGACGGCTGGCGTGAACGAGAAACTGAACGTCGTCGAGGGTCTTGTGGCAGATTAGCCCTGCGGCCCACGGCGTCGGCTCACTGTCGCGCATCAGCCCGATGCTGACGTCCGCCAGCGGTAGCCCCTCAGAGTTACCGGTGGCTACGAGTGCGACCGTATGTCCTTCGCGCTGCAAACGACGAATGCCCGCTCGCACGCCCTCTTGCTGTGGTATGACGTCGTCGGCGTGGAGGCGGTCGACGATCGACTCGTCGGAGGACGCGATGACGACGCGGATCTGAGCGTCGTGGGCCGCGGTGATGAGCTCTTCGGCGCCGGTCCGAGCGAGGATTTCGACTTCAGCCAGCGCCACGACGCGGTCGGCGCGTTCGAGGGACAAGACCAGACCACCCAGGCCGAGGCGCTCACGCCCTTTCTCTTGCAGCTGGATGTCGATGCTGGCACGGCTGGTGCTCCAAGGGCGAAGTACCCACAGGCCGTCCACCGCGGCTTGAAGGGGGCGTTCGCTGTCGAACATCGCGCGGATCCGAGCGCGTGCCGCGGGGGCTTCTTCCGGGTCTTCCGTGAACAAGCCGCCGAGCACGAAGCGATCGCCGGCGACCAAGTCTCCTTGGATCACCAGGCAATCGAGGCGATCGAGCCGGCGCAGCATCTCTGGTTGAAGTACGAGCAGACCGCGGCTCGCGAGTTGACGGGCGAGTTGGGTGGCGAACACCTCGCGGCCGATTCGCGCCGGGCGCGGGAGGCCACCGAACAGCGCCGCGACCGCGCGCTGGAAGCTACGGGTGGTGACGAAGCTCAAGCCGAAGCCGGCCAGAGATACGGCCCAAGCGCGCTCGGCATACTCTTCAATCGGCCCTGGCGGCAGGGGGCAGGGGCGAAGTGGGCTCGTTTCGTCGCCGACGACTGGACGGGCCGAGACCTTGCAGAGCTCCAACTCGCGCGTCGCCCAGGTGTCGCGCCGGCTTTGGAACTCCCGAAGCAAGCTGTACTTGTGCAGGCCGTCGACCATGGAGCTCATCGGTCGTTGCGCTGCAGCCTGAGTCGCGGAATTGAGCAGACTCATCAAGAAGTCAGCGCGCTCCCAACCCAGGCGCGCGTCCAGCCCTTGGCGAAGACGCTGGGTGCTTCGAACGAGCGATAGCAGTGCGACGCCGTTGCCGCTGAACGGCATTGCGGGAAACGGCGAGACGCGCAGGCCTGCCCCAACCAACATCGAGACCAGGTCGGCGGTGAGCTCGACCAGCATCTGTGCACCCGGTTCCCAGTCGGCGGGATGATCGTGGCGCTCTCGAAACGCTGCGCGCGTGACTTGCGCCGTGCGTTCGGCTTGAGCCACGAACGATTCGAGGTCGTCTCCGTCAAAGGCGTGCTCTTCGTAAGCGAAGACGACTCGGCCCGTGTGCGCGTTGACTTCCACCCATTCCATCTCGGGCAACGTCGACACCAGCGAGTGGAGCGCATCGACCAGCGGCCCGAGCTCTTCGGCGGCCAGTTCCCGCAATTCGACGTGTCCGCGACGAGCTCCGACGCTCAGGCGCCTATCTCGTTTTCTGAACAATTTGCCGACACGGCGGGCGACCTGCAGAACCTTCATCTGAACCTCGACTCGTACCACAAGACGTCAAACTTGCGACTTTGGTGACCTCGCCTGCCGGTCAGCGGCTTCGCGCCGCCGACCGGGCCGCGCGGCCAAGTCCGCCTCGGTTTTCAGTCGCACCGTCCTCGTCTCGACAGGATCTAGTGGCCCACGTATACCCGTGCCGAAGGACGCGCCGCACGCGGGCCACTGGCTGCTGTCGTCGCGTTGGAACGACGCCGACACGACGTTTCGAGGCGCAGTGTTGCCGTCCTCGCCGTGCGAGCGCGGCGACCGAATCTCCACGACACACCCGATGGCGCCGTGATAGCACGGCGCTCGACGCAAGGACCGATGACCGAACAATCCAGTACGGAATCTCCCCAGTTTGAATTGACGGATCTGACGGACTTGATCCGTCGTGCGCGCCGCGGTTTGCGTCGCGACGTCGCCCCGCTCGCAGCCGCTCTCGATGAAGGCGGGCTGTTGGTACCCTTGGCCAAGCCCATCGACGGCGTTCCGATCGGCGAGGCCGTGCAGCCCGACTCGGGCGAAGTCAAACTCGTGCCGCATTTGCTCTCGAGCCCCGACGGCGAGACGTTCGTTCCGCTGTTTTCGGATGCTGACGTGCTGCGTTCCGTGGGCGAATTCCTGGAGTGGACGACGGATGGCGAGGCGCTCGAATACTGTACGCTGCCTGCCAGAACGGCATTGGACCTCGCACTTCAGTTGATCGACGGCAACACCGTACTTGGCGCTGTCATCAACCCGTCCGACGAATGCGAGTTGCTGTTGCAGCGGCACGAGTTGGGCTCGCTGTGTCAAGGGCAACCATTGCCGCTGGTCGGTTACGTCGCCGACATTCCGCACGACCCCAGCGAGAAAGTGCTCGTCGCCGAACTCGAAACCCCGCCAGCGCCCGAGTTCATTCGCGCGATTGAAGCCTGCATCGCCGATCACGCTGGGGTTACTGGTTACCGGATCGAGCAGACGTTCAACGCAGAGCGCGACTTGGAGCCTCACCCGACGCTGACTCTGGAAACCGACGAAGAGTTTTCTGTCGATCGCGCCACGCTCAGTTCGGCGCTCTTTGCCGCGCTCGACGGCAAGATCCCCGAACCCGGCTACATCGACGTGATGTTCTCGACGCCTGCGGAGGTCACTTCGTGAACCGCCCGCAGCTGATCGAGCGCGCGCAGGAGGTCCTGACTCCGAAGGAGCTGAGATACCTTCGGCTGGTGTCTCAGAGTTTCGAACGCGGCAAGTTCGCGTCGAGTTTGACTTGGCTGCAGAAGCACGTCGGCACGCGCTGGATTGAGCTAGCGACGTCCCGGCTGCGTCACTTCCACCACTTCGAACGCTTTCCGAAGTTGGGACCGGACGACAGCTGCATTCTCGTGTGCAACCATCGCAGCTTCTTCGACTTGTACGTCGTCATCGCGTGGATGGTACAGCACGGGATGACCCAGCGCATCGTCTTCCCCGTGCGCGCGAACTTCTTTTACGAGCGAAAGCTCGGCTTGTTCGTCAACGGAGTGATGAGCTTCTTCGCGATGTACCCACCCATGTACCGCGAACGCTCACGCGGTGAACTGAACATGCTGGGTCTCGACGAGCTAGCTTGGCTGCTCGCCCGTGGTGGATGCCTGGTGGGGTTCCACCCCGAGGGGACGCGCAATCAGGGCGACCCCTACAAGCTTCTGCCCGCGCGCACCGGTGTGGGGCGGCTCATTCACGCGGCGCGTGTTCCCGTCGTTCCCGTATTTACGAACGGGTTGCTACCCGACGACCTGCCGCGGCAGATCAAGAGCAACTTCGATGGAACGGGCACACACATCCATACCGTGTTCGGCGAGCCCATCGACCTCGGTGATCTGCTCGATGCCCCTGCCTCGCAGAGCGTCTACAAGAGAATTGCCAACAAGACTCGCGCCGCGATCATGGCGCTCGGTGAAGAAGAGCGTCAGTTGCGCGCCGCCGCGGGACATTGACGGACGAGGCAGGGAGCCCGAGCTGAGAAGAACGGTGAGCCAAGCCCGGCCGCCACGCGGCTCAGACCGGTTCCAGGCGCCTGACACGGGTATCTGATGGCTCCCGCCGCGGGCCGCTCGCCGCGCACGGGGTCTTCCTCCTCCACGTCGCGCATGCGGAACATGCCAGCGGCGGCGCCGATGACCGCGCTGTCGGCCGTGCGCGGCCTCACGTGAGGCGTGGGGCGCGCCGCCGGACTTGCCTCTCGTGAACGGGTGGACCCGCGGAGTCTTGAGAAAAAGAGCTCGCGGGACTCGACTGCTCACGGTGTCTGCGCGGGCAGGGCGCCATTTCCTCACTCCTAGGTCCCCCAGGCTTCATTCGTGCCGATTCGGGGGACGAAAGGGCTTCTGTCCATACCCCGTTCGCGCTACAGGATTCGTCGGCGGAATCGGGAAAGGTAGCAATGAATCTACGCTCGCTGGCTCACATCGAGGTGCTGTCCCCACAGGGGCGACCAGTGTTCTTCGGTGATCTGTGGAAAGACCGTCCGGCGGTCATCGGGTTCGTTCGGCACTTCGGCTGCTTGCTGTGTTTCGAGCAAGCCGCGGATCTGATGAGCATCGCCCCCTTGGTCGTGCAGTCTGGCGCGCGCTTGTGCGTCATCGGCAACGGCAATCCCCTGCACGCTCAGGTGTTCCGCGACGAAAGCAAGCTCGACGCCGATGTGTACACCGATCCGGGGCGCTTGCTCTACCGACGGCTCGCGATGCGTCGCGGGTTACTCAGCACGGTCAACCCGACCAGCACCCGCCACGCCAAGCGCGCCTATGAGCGCGGTTTCCGTCAGAAGGGTACGCGCGGCGATCCGTGGCAGCAAGGTGGTGTGCTCGTGGTCGCTACCGATGGGTCCGTCGCGTTCGTGCAGCGTTTCAACGTAGCGGGCGATCCGATGGACCTGATCGAGGTGCAGCGCGCGGTGCGGCGCTGCGTCGACGCCGCGTGAGTCGAGGCTCGTCTACAGCCAGGGGTTGACTGCCAGTGAATGGGCAGCAGCTTTGCGCCCGGCAGCGATGCGATTGAGCAACGCGGCCAACGCGACCACGCTACCGCTGACCAACGCCCACGTGCTGGACGTCTCGAGCCAGGCGGGCCACGATCCGGACGTCCAGACCAGGTCGAGCGCCGCGCCTGCCAGACCGAGCGGGAGCAGCCAGCGCCAAAACACGGGAGCCAACGTCCGCTCGCTCACCGTGGGCAGCACTCGACGTAACCAGACGACCGCACCGAAAATGGCCAGCAGTTTCGTTTGGAACACCAACAAGCCCAGCGTCGTTTGCGATTTCATCAGCGGAGCGATCAGGTCCGGCACCTGCCAACCTCCGAGGTAGGCCGTCACCAGCAGTCCAGATAGGACCCACAGGTACGTGTCGAGCAACACCTGGGTCAGTCGGATGGGCG
>QJWJ01000264.1 GCA_003235365.1 Deltaproteobacteria bacterium | reverse complement strand
CGGGCGTCTTCCACATGACGTACGCGAGAAAGCAAACGAGGATGTGAGCCTTCACGCGATCGGTCTTCTGATGCCAGATGGGTCGTAGCGAGAGCTCGCTCTTCTGAATCCGGAATGCCGCCTCAGCGTAAGCCCCTTATGGGGCACCTGCTAGCGGCGCGGGGCGCCTGCGGGCACGATTGCTGGCGTGACGGCCCGAGCAACATCAGGAGTAGACACCCAGCCACGCATCTTCGAGACCTTGCTTTCAGGGCTGGTGTGTCGTGGCCCAGTTCCAGGGGATGAGTTCGGAGAGGCGTCGCATGCGCCATCCGGCTTCCAGCTTCGTGATGACGTCGAGCAGATAGCTATAGGCGTCGACTCCGAGGATGGTGCAGTTGTCGACGAGGGTGTAGGCGAGGGCCAGACGCTCCCCACCCCGCACGGATCCGGTGAACAGATAGTTGCGGCGACCGACCGCGAAGTTCCTGATGCGTCGTTCAACGCGTCCCTGGTCGATTTCGAACCGACCGTCCTCGAAGCAGCGACGGATAAACGGACGTTGATTGATAGCGTACGTGGTCGCGCGACGCAGCGGGGATTTCGGCAACAGGGATTCGTGGATGCCATCCACCCAGGCGTCCATCGCGTCGAGGAGCGGCAACGAGCGCCGCCGTCGCACTTCCCCCCTGGCATGCGCGTCTAGTTGTTGCTCCTTGCACTCTGCTTCGATCTTGTAGATCTCGGAGAAGAACTTGAGCGGAACTGCCGCCCGCTTGTCCTTGGCCAGCAGGGCGTCGTGGAATTTACTGCGTGCGTGCATACTGCAACCAAGACGACGTTCGTTCGGAATCAGGGGTCGAACGTCATCACTTTGAGCGCCGTCGTCGAAGCCGCTCGAGTAGCCGGCATAGCCATCGCATTGGTAGAACCCGTCGATCGCATTCACCCAGGGTACGATTTCTTCGGCCTCCCAGCTTTGGGTATAACCGTAGCCCACACGTTCGGGGCCATCGCGGGCAGAGTCCGTCCCGACAAAGCACCAAATGTGGCCGCGGAAGACCCCGTTTCTTGAGGACTTGTCGAGAGTCTTAAGATGGGAGTCGTCCAATCCCACGACCTCTTCTCCGAAAACTGCCGACAACGTGGCCACTGCTACAGGTTCGAGCAGATCTGTGGTGTACGCCCAGTAGGAAGCTAGTGTCTTGTCGGGGATGCCGACGCCGAGGTCCCGAAGTTGGCGGCGTTGGCGTTCGACGGGCAAAGCGTACTTTGTCTTGTCAGACACCAGCTTTGCCAAAAGCGAAGCGTCGACCCTGCGCACCACGTTTGGCACGTTCGTACGGGGTGCCACGGACATGTCTTGTCGACAGTGACTGCAGCCGGCTTTTTCTCGCTTCTCGACGTCGACAACGATCTTCGCTGGAACGAAGCGAATGACTTCGTGCTCGATGTGGTCGAAAACCTTCTTCTTTCGACCGCACAGACAGCACGTCCGTTCGTCCTCGGGCAGGGGTACGACCTCTACGTTCCGTTCCACGTTGGGCGCCAGTTCGATACGCTGCGCGCGGCGGCGCTTTTTCTTGGGCTTTGCTCGTTCCCCATCAGCGTTCTGCCCGCTTGTCGTGCTCGCAGGATCGCTTTCCCCGTTCTCCTCTTCGCCCTGTGCGGGTGCCTCTGGTGTGGGAACGACGGCGCTTTCTGCCTCCATCCCGTCGCCGCCGAGCGCGAGAAGCAATTGCACCAAATCATCCTGAGACAACTTCTCGCTGCTGCGCCCGAACCGAAAGCGATTGGCTCGTAGTATGCGCCAAGCGAGTCTTTCGACTTCTCGCTCTAACGCCATCATACCGGCCAAGGCGCTATCGATCGCTTCGGCACCTTGACCTGCGTCGACCTTACGCATCAACGCTGCTTTGAGCGTCTCCATCCTTTGTTGCCGTTCGATTTCGATATCGGCATCCAGTGGCACGCCAGCGCTAAGCAGCTCACGCGGAACCGGCAAAGCGCCGGCTCCAATCGGCTTTCGAGCACCCGCGCCGGCCCTAGCGCGTTTCGACTTCTTGGCAGCGTTGTTGGTCGACCTGCGGAGCGACATAACCGTATGCGCTCTATGACGGATGGCGATCTCTCAGGCAACGAAAAACAGTGCGACTGTTCGTCCTTTTACTAATCGATGGCACGACGGTAACGCTTTCGACGCTTCGCTCCTTCGAGTTCGATGCCTTCTAACATCAGCCCCAACTCGGCAGAGTCCAGTTCTACATGAACCGCACCACCCTCAGGTTTACGAGCCAACCTGAATGTTCCAGATTCCAGCCTCTTCTTAATTAAAAAGAAGCCGTTTCGGTCCCAGAAGAGCAACTGCGCAATGTGGCCCCGTCGATTGAGGAACGCAAACAGATGTCCGCTGAGTGGTTCGAGCCCAAATTCCGATTGAACGAGCCCCGCCAAACCGTCGAAGCTCTTGCGTGCATCGACTGGCTCAGCCGCCACGTAGATCTTAACGCTCGGTGGAAGCGTCAGCATGCGGACCCCCTGTCTACCGCATCCAAGAGTTGACTCAATTGCTCGAGCTTGAGCTCTCCGGACACACGCACTCGGCGTCCACTGACCAAGACGATTTCTGCCGTAATCGCCCTCGCGTCATCGACACGGTTACGCTCGTCGCGCAACTTGACGGGCAGGAACGCCCGCCCAAGTGCGTTGGGGGGCGGCGCTGTTGGCGCCATCCTCCCTGCCGTGGGTATCTGGTCATTCAACCGTCCCGCCCAGCTGAAAAGCGTTCCCGGATGGATGTTGCGCGTTTCTGCGTATTGTGCCGCGGTCAGCCCGCTCGCGCGCCATGCGGAGACCTCCGCTTGCCACTCGGACGCCGTGCGTCGCTCGCGTCGTGCGACGCGAGACTTGTCGTTTGTTCTTGCCATGCCCCATCCTCACAGCTGGCAACACTCGGCGCATCCAGGTGCTCCATAAGGGGCTTACGCCCGAACACCCGACGCGCCCTGGTGACCGAGTACATGAGCCT
>QJWJ01000380.1 GCA_003235365.1 Deltaproteobacteria bacterium | reverse complement strand
GGCGAGATCATCTCGAAGGCGTCCACCGACGCCGCGATGACGTTTCAGGATCTGATCGTGGGTGAGCACCCACCGTCGGGGAGCGAGCTGCAGAACTTCTACGGCGCCGAAGACCGACGCGGCATTCTCACCACCGCCGGCTTCCTGGCGTCGAACTCGACGGGTGAATTCGGCTCACCGGTAAAGCGAGGCTTCGTCATCCGGAGCGCCCTGTTGTGCAATCCGGTTCCGCCCCCCGCCGATCCGACGGACATGCAACTGACGGATGGAACGGGCAACAACGATCAGGAGATCTTCAACGCGCATTCGAATACGCCGGTGTGCTGGGGATGCCACCAGTTGATGGATCCGATCGGCGACGCCTTCGGTCAGTACACCGCAACGGGCGGCTTCGATGCGAACTACGCCGGAAAGACATCCGGCACGCTGACCCCCGGTGCCGATGGCGACCCGGGTGGATTCGAGAACTTGGACGGCCTGCTCACACTCCTGGCCGACGATCAGACCGCCGAGCAGTGCTTCGCTCTGCAAGTGTCCCGGTTCGCCCTCGGTCGCAACGAAACCAAGCAGGATGCCTGTGGCATCGAAGAGTTGACCACTGCATTCGCCGCTTCCTCCTACAGCGTCAGAGAACTCCTCGTGAATATTGCCAGTAGCTCGATGTTCCTCAATCGCAACCCCGTCGTCGCAGGAGGGCAGTGCCGATGAGTCGGATCACCGTGCCGAAGTTGAGCAAGAGCGCTTTGCTCAGCCGTCGAAGCTTCCTTCGAGCGGCGGGCGCCACAGCAGCGACATTGCCGTTCCTCAGTACTTTGCCCAGCTATGCGCAAAGCACGCAGCCCAAACTGATCCTCGCCTTCAGCGGCAACGGGCGCATTCGCCACTTGTGGGGCGGTGTGAACGACCCGAGCGGTCTGCAGCTGCGCCAGAACCTGGCGCCACTACAGCCCTGGGCCAAGAACATCACCATCGCAGAAAATCTCGCCAACATCGCGGCGGGACGCATCAGCGGCACGCACGAGGGCGGCACCAAAACGCTGTTCACCGGTGGCGGTAGCGGCACGGCATCGGCAGAGGGCGTCGGCGCCGCCGGCCCGAGCATCGACACGTTGTTCATGGCCCAGCAGTCCGGGACGGCCAAGAGCAACAGCTTCTATCAGCAGGTCGTCGCCGAGCGCAACTCGGCGGAGAACGCGGGGCCCAACAACCGCATCGTATTCGACGACACCGGGGCAGCGCGTGAACCATACCGCTCGGGTTGGGAAGCCGTCGATGGCTACTTGGCGGACGTCGTTTCGTCGGGTCCCGCGACGCCCAGCGAGGGCCCCAACACTCGAGATCTGGCGCGGACCAAGCTGTTCGAAACGCTCAATGCACAGTTGGGTGAGCTCGAAGGGCGGTTATGCGCCGAAGACTACTACCAAATGGGCGCCATGCGCGAAGCGGTCGCGAAGGCCGGTAACTCGATGCAAGCAGTGGTCAGCTGCGAGCTACCCGAACTACCGCCCCGACCCGATCTACCCGACTACGAACCGATCTGGCAGCCTCCGCAGGCGAGCATCGATCTGCAATCGACAAGCGATTGGTACTATCTGCGTGGAAGGCTCGCGATCGATCTGATGGTCATGTCATTGGCCTGCGGTGTGACCCGATCAGGGGTGCTCCAGTTCGACCAGTCTGCCGGTGAGGCTCAGGCGGTGGGTCATCCGTTGAGCCATCACAACCAGTCACACGAAACGCCCACATCGATTCAGCCGTTCCTGACCGACCACCCGTGGGTGTCCGAAGACGACCCGTACTACTTCATCGACAACCAGTACGATCCCCCGGAAGGCGCGCGAACCCAGTACCAGAAGTCTTGGGATCTGCTCACCGAGTGGGAGCTCTACTACGCCGACCACATGGCGTACATGCTCAGCCAACTCGAGTCCTTCGGATTGCTGGCTGACACCGCGGTGCTGTGGGGTTCGGAAATCGATCTCGGTGGGGCGCACAATCACATGAGCTTGCCGCTACTGCTCGTCAGCGGTGACAACCTGCCGTTCACCAAGAGCAAGTCAATCATCTACGAGCCGCACTACGACGACCCGGCAGCCGACATTCGTCCCGCCGTGACGCCGGACGGACCGCGCCGCAACCACAACGACCTGCTGCGCACCGTGCTGGCGGGCCTCGGTGTCGATGTGCCGTCGGTTGGCGGCGCTGCCGACAACCTGGGCGATCTGCCCGAAGTTCTAGCGTGAGGTAAACGATTCATCGACGCTCAGACGCGTACCCGCGCTTCTGGGCGTCGCGGCCCGGTGCGGGGTGACAAACCATCCTGCGATTCACACGCTCGAGTTTCTCGACCACGAGCACTAGCAAGCTTGCGACAGGCTCCCTATCCTGAACGGACATGGCGCCTGAGCTCGACGTCACAGATTACGCCGGACCGATTTGGGTCACGCTCGCATACCTGTCGCTGTACTACGGGCTGATCAGCAACGTGCTGCGAGTAAAGCTGGCGATTTCGAAGCTCCACCGACGCCGGCACGAACGCTTCGACCGCTACAACAGCCAGGATCCGCAGTTGTTGGCGGCCGACCGAGCAATGCTCAACACGCTCGAGCACATGCCACCGTTCTTGACCCTGCTGTGGCTGAACGCAGTCTTCGTCGGCACGCTCGGCGCGACGGTCGCTGGATCCATCTACGTCGCGACACGCACCGCATATCCATTCCTCGTTGGGTCGCGCTTATCACGGGGGATCCCGAATCGCGTGTTGTTTGCAACGTACACGGGCTACGCGGTGCTTGCGTACTTCGCCTTTCGCCTGACGGTGACACTGATATCGTAGCCGCACCCGTACTGCCGGTCTCTCGACGCCACTCGACGCCCCGCGCGTCAGAGTGCGTTGGGGATCCGTCGCAGGAGCGAGCGTGGGGAGACTAAACGCCCCGGACCGGACCGCACCTCGCGCGCCCCCGCCAAAGCTCAGTCGATGGCGTCATTGGAGTACACGGTGCGTCACGGCAA
>QJWJ01000342.1 GCA_003235365.1 Deltaproteobacteria bacterium | reverse complement strand
TGTCCTGCGTCAACGCCCTGCCCGTCTCGCTGCCCGGATTGCGCGTATTTCGAGAGACCACCGAACAACTGCGCATCCGCATGAAGGAGCACCACGCTGTTGCGCGCACTGAGCGGGGGCACAGCGAGTGGTGGGCGCAGGGTGAGGTCTGGCAGAGCGGACCCGGGTCCATCCAACTCAAGCGACCGGGCGACGTCCATCGCGACATCGCTCACGACGGCCCGATCACGCTTCAGGTCATCTTGCTACCAGCAAGCGATCTCGACCGGGCGCAGTACGAAGGCAAGACCATCAAGACCGCACTGCTCACCCCCGGCGATGAACGCAGCCATGCCTTTCACCGCCTGCACGACGCGGTTGCCGCGGGCGCGGACCGCCTGGCCCTCGAAGTATCAGTGACGGAGGCCGTGGCGGCGTTCGCCGCACTCAACAGCGCGGTCCCCAACCACACACGGCCGGTGCGACGCGCGCTCGCGTACCTCCAGGAGTGCCTCGGCGACGCGGTCACCCTCGACGAGTTGGCGCGTCACGCGGGTCTCGACAAGTTCCACCTGTGCCGAGCATTTCGCGCTCAGGTCGGCATGCCTCCGCACACCTACCTGACTCATCTGCGCATCGCGCGCGCCAAGCAGCTGCTCGAAAATGGCGTTCGAGCTTCCGAGGTCGCACCCCAGGTTGGCCTGTATGATCAGAGCCAACTCAATCGACACTTCCGGCGCATCGTGGGCACGACGCCAGCGCGCTACGGTAGCGCCCGGCGACGCGTCCGGTCGTTTGCATGATCAGCTGCCAGCCACGTCACGACGTTTCAGACGGCGCTTCCGGCCCAATGTTCCAGGTGGCTGCACACCGCTTTTGTGAGTTCGATTGTCGTCGGCCCCGGTGCAGAAGGGACGGGCCACAGACCAGCGACCATCGGCGTAGTCGAAATCGCGAACGCAGCGACTAGCTGTGACTCCCATGCTTCGAGTGTCGCTGGACCGCGCGGGGTTCGGCTCGGGTTGAGCGCGTCCGTCGTGATACAAGCGCGATCCGTCACCACATCGAGGAGGTTTCATGGGAGTTCGCACGCGTTCATCCAGCACCGGGCGCTTGGCGCTCGGTCTGATCGCGATAGTCGTCACGCTTTGCCTGTCGGTCGTCGCGCAAGCCAAGAGCAAAGTCTTCGTCACCAACAACACACCCAAGCCCCTGCATCTGAAGGTCACCAGCAACTTGTCCAGCAAGTTCTGGAATCGCCGGCACCTCGTCATCCCGCCGTTTGCGCGCAAAGTCGCCTTCGAGACCAACCGCGATGAAGGGGTGGAGATCGGAAAGACCTACGATTTCAGTGGTGTCGTCCAAGTGCGCGACAGCAAAGACAAGAACCTGGTTCACACACAGGGTCCGCACAACTTTCAGATACGTCTGCGCCTCAAGGGTAGCGACATCAACAGCCACATGTGGCAGTCGCACCGAAGCCAAGACGGAACTCAAGCCAAGTGGGTGGATTCGCGCAAAGTGCAGAACACGGAGATGACCGTCGACGGCAAGCGTTGGTCAGTCAAGTACTGGGCTTACGCCACAGCCACGGAGGACGACGTCGAGTACGTATTTCGCGAGGAGTATCCTCTGCCCACCGGATCAGGGCAAACCCTGCCCAATATTTGGAAGGCCCATCATCTCAACGTCCTCACCTACAACATCTACCTGCGTGCCGCGCCGTTCGTGAATGGTCAGAGCAAACGCCTGGAGATGATCCCTAGGCAGCTGCGCGGCTACGACGTCATCGTTTTCAACGAGGTGTTCGACGACGCATTACGCGACAAGTTGGTCAAGGCGATGAAAGCGGTCGGCTACAATCACGTGTCGAAGCCCTTGGGTGAAGATAGTGTGGTGCCGGTTCCGGTAGACGGCACGCCGCTACCCGTGACGTTGCAAGATGGGGGAGTGATCATCTTCAGCGTTCACCCGATCGTGGAGCAGGCCCAGATGTACTACTCCAAGTGCACCTCATTCGATTGTATGGCCCAGAAGGGAGCGGTGTGGGTGAAGATCAACAAGCGGGTTGGCGGTAAGGACAACTTCTTCAACATCTTCGGGACCCACCTCGACGCCACCAGTCCGAGCGTCCGCTTCATTCAACTCGACGAGCTCAAGCGCTTCATCGATTCGCGCAAGTCCATACGGTCTACCGAGCCCGTGTTGATCGCCGGTGATCTCAACATCAACATGTGGAAGAACTGGGCCAGCAAAGGTTTCGAGACTTCGGACCACTTCGCCGGGATGTTGAAGGCACTCGACGCCGGCTACTTCAGCGGTTCGCAAGTGCGGGGCCACCTCGCCAAGGATCTCACCCACGACGGCAAGGTCAACGATCTGGCGAGTGGTTCTCAGAGCTACCTCGACTACGTCTTGTTCTCGAAGAAGCACCGCCAGCCGACCCAGGCCACGTTCGTCGAGACCCGAGTGCACCGCGCTTTCGACGAGTGGAAAGACCTCCCGGGTGAAAACGCCCGCTGGGACTTGTCCGATCACTACGCGGTCTACGCCAGCTACCACTTCGAAGAAGAGGGCTTGGGCTTTGACCCCGGCCCGATGGATCCGCCGGGAATGACACCGTTGTACATGTGCAACACCGACGGGGACTGCCCCAAAGATCGCTTTTGCGACAAGAGCCAAGGCGTTGTCGAAGGCGCAGTGCTACCGCCCGACAAGCGCGTCTCCATCGCCCCCAAACCGGCCAAGAGGCGCCTCGTCGCAACCAAGAAGGCACCGGCGAAACGCAACTCGCCGAATACGGCGAGCGCGGCCAAGCCCGTCGAGCGGCGTCCCAAGTTGTGGACGGGGGTCTGCCGCATTCCGCCGCCGAAGTGAGCGCGGCCTGCGGCTCTTGGGGGGCGCCCAACACTCCGTCTGCCCCACATGGGCGACTGCAAATCGTATAGTCACCACTGTCAATCACCCACCCGCCGTCTTGCTCCCTTCCCAGCGGCGCAGATCACGGATGCGTAAGGGCAACTCGGCGGTAACCGTC
>QJWJ01000112.1 GCA_003235365.1 Deltaproteobacteria bacterium | reverse complement strand
GACACGCCCACGTCCCCGGCGGATCCGTTGGTTGGTTGGTACGACTACGGGTCGGACCTGACACTGCAGGACGGCGAGCAATTCACCGTCGACCTCGACGGAACCAACGGCATGCTGAGCGTCGCTTGAGACGCGGAAACGGTTGAGCAGAACAATGAAAGAGATTCTCGCAGAACTCGACGCGGCGCAGACAGCATACGACGCACTCGTCCCAACCGGCAGCCGAGCCCAGGTCTACGATGCTGGGCAGACTGTGAAGCGCATCAAGGCGCAACTGTCAGATGCCATCTCCGAAGGGGCAGCGGCGTGCCCGACGTGCGGAGGCAAGCCGCACGGCATGGCGCAGCCGTATCGGTTTCGAGGACAGGTCAAGCACGGGTTCGAAATCGGGTGCACGAACTGCCTGGACCATCGCGCCGCCGGCCCAACCCGCGACCAATGCGTTGCTGATTGGAATGCGGGGGCATGGTCGGACCCCGGCAAGGCCCAGGCAACCAACGGCGACCACGCTGCGGCGAGGGCGTTGTGCGCGTCCTGAACAAGCCCACGTCGATCGCAACCCGCGCCACAGAGGGCTGGCTCAAGCGGGCGCTTCGGCGCCTGCTCGGTCTCCCGGCGATCCAGGTGGTGCGCTGCAACGCCGCTGGGTCAGTGGCGCAGGACGTTGTGCACCACCCGGAGATGGACCACCCGATGGCGCTGATGAGCGTCGCGCCCATGTCGTTCGTGTGCTCTCCGGAGAGCGCAGCAGTGATCGTTCGAACGCCGGATGGACCGCGGATCGGAACCTGCTCCGCGCGCCACTTCGTGCACCATGCCTGCCGAATCATCACGGCGCATCCAGAGCTTCGTGCCCAGGCACTCGAAACACTGGGCCACACACTCGACGACGTACCGATCAACACAACAGCGTGACCCCAATCCTCGTCACCGGCGCATCCGGTTTGATTGGTCGCCGCGTCGTGTCCGAGTTGCGAGCTCAGGGCGAGGCGGTGGTCGAGTTCGGCGGTCGCATCGAGGACACGGCAGCGGTCACCGACGCCGTCACGAAATGCAGGGGGGTCATCCACCTGGCTGCTGTCACCCGACAGGCCGTCGCCAAACGGGACCCGGGGCGCTGCTACGAGGTCAACGTTGGTGGCACGCAGCATGTCGTCGACGCTGCGTCACGAGTCGACGCTTGGGTGCTGCTGGCCAGTACCTACGAGGTCTACGGGGCACCGTCGGCGTTGCCGGTGGCCGAGTCACATGCGCTTGGCACGACGAGCGTCTACGGGCTGAGCAAGGCGGGCGCCGAGCGCGTCGTCGCCGCCCGGGGGGGCGCCATCCTGCGCCTGTCCAACGTCTACGGGAGCCTTCGGGACCATCGCGACCGGGTTGTCCCAGCGTTCCTGCGCGCCGCGCGTGATGGGGCTCCGTTGCGCGTGTTCGGCCGACGGTGCTTGGACTTCGTGCACCGCGACGACGTTGCGCTGGGCATCGCAGCGGCCGTCGCGCGACTCGACAGCGGCGCAGCCATCCCGCCCGTCAACCTGATGGGTGGGGTCGGTACACCGCTGAGTGAACTCGCTAGGCTGTGCGTCGTCGCGTGCGGATCGTCGTCGCCAATCACTGACGAGATATGCGACGGGGTGTTCATCGGCGACAATTCACTGGCTCGAGAGTTGCTCGGATGGTCGCCGCAGGTGCCGTTGTCAGATGGTCTAGCCCGCATGCTTGCCGACGAGACATGACTCTGACCGCCCCGCTGCTTCATGTTCCTCCGAGGCGGCGCGGGCTGGTCACTATCAACAACCAAACGGAGAAGAACAATGAATCGATACCAAGTGATCCACTGGGCAGTGCTGGCTGGTGGGCTTTTGCTGACATCCTGCTTCGACAAGCAATCCCTCAGTAAGGCCGAGACCGCAGCCAAAGCAGCGCAAGCCGTCCACGGCGCAGCTGCCGGCGTCTGCGAAGAGGTTGCTACGCTGCCCACCGGGCTCGACGAGCGCGTCGACCGCGTCAAGGCTGCGTGCAAGCGCGGAGCCGGGCTCGAGGCGCTCGCCGAAGCGTGGGTGGGCAAAGCCTGCGCCGCAGCGGGGCAGTGACTCCCGGAACAAGACATGAACCAGCCTCTATCTGACGAGGTGATCGGCAAGTACGAGCGACTAGGTTGCTCGGTGACCGATCTCGCTGCGCACTACCGGTTGCCAGTTGACAGTGCGCGATCCCTGTTGAGCGCGGCATACATCGCTCGCCTGCAGGGCCTTTCCGGTGTGCTCACTCTGGACGGCTACTGCCACGACGAGACGTTTCGCTACCTGCTACACTCCGTCGAGGCTCTCAAGCGAGCGGAGGCTGACGCTCAGCCTGAGACGTGGCCGACCGGATCCGGGCAGTTTCGGTCCGTGAACGAACTGGGGGCTACAGCAGGGAACAAGGGATGAACAACAAGCCCCAGTGGGAATCAACCAAAACGATTCAGGCGCCGCCGCCTGACGAGTTCGACGTCGAATACGAAGACACGGACCCAGGTGATCGCAAGACGTTTCCCGGGCCGCAACCTGGACAGCCGGGGGTGACGATCGAGAATGACGCGATTTCGAATCCGAACGCTGGGATGCCGTTTGCGAACTCGAGCGACAACCTCCTGTTGAAGATCCAGGAGTTGCTAATCGAGGTAGGTAAACTGCGTCGTAGTCAGCAAGAGGACGGTGATACGCTGCGACGCTTGGCCCGATCGACTGACAGAATCGCCGAGCAGTCAACTCGCACGGCCGACGTGGCCCAAGTGCTCGTGCTCGACCGTGACCGACGCGAGGGCGGGCTCGATGGACTCGTGGTGCTGATCGTCGAAGACAACGAGGAGGTACTCAGTGCACTGGAGGCATTCCTGCTTCGCTCGAAAGCAGCTCCGCTGCGGGCGCGATCTGCTCATGAGGCGCGAGAGCAACTGAGGCGTCTCGGTCGCGGAGAACTTCACGCCGTGATCGTCGACTTCGTTCTGCCGGACGGTGATGGGGTCAGTCTGTGCCGTGAGATCCGAAGGCTGAAGCCCATGGCAAGGATGATCGCGCACACGGGCGCCGACGATGGCTCGATCCCCGCGGGGCTTTTTCACCGAATCGTCAACAAGCCAGCGAGCGGAGCTGAACTGCGTGACATCCTCATGCGGCCCCTGGCCGCCGAGTAACCAGGGGGCTGGAGAATCGAAACGTGACAGACACTCCCCCCAACGACACGCTTCGCGCCGTAACCGTTCCCCCCGATACCGTCGCCAGCACGACCAGGTCGCAGCGCGAGCCCGCCGTGGTGAGCGTCCCCCCAGAGAGCCTGCAGCCGACGACAGAGGCCTTGGCGTGCGCTTTGGAGCACCTGCCGGAGCAGTTCGCTGCCGAGCGCAAACGGATTGACGAGCTGATGCTCCGGTTCGGCGCCGTCGCCGAGGACATCGAAGAACTCATGGAGCAGACAGCCAATCACGACAGGCCGTCGTCAATCGAACTGACGGTCAACGTCGGCG
>QJWJ01000401.1 GCA_003235365.1 Deltaproteobacteria bacterium | reverse complement strand
CCGGGGGCTCCAAAAGGCACTCGGCGCAAGGCCGCTGGGCAGTCCCCCGCAAACCACCGTGACTCAGTATCTCGGTGTCCCCTGCGACGAGCCCGACTTCTGCGCGCAGTTCGCCAAGGCGTCGCCAGTAGAGGTGCCCCAAACCGCCTACTACCTGTCGGCGCTCAAAGCGGGCGACTTGCTCCCTGGCGATGGCGTGAGCGCGAACCTCGCAGGGTACCGCTGCACGCCCGCTGACTTCCCCAAGCTCGAGGCGAAGGCGCGTAGCTCGGCAGGGTTCGAGGCCGTCAAGGTCAACGAAGAGCCCGACGCCGCAACCACGAAGTCGAAGAAAGGCGGTAGCTGATGCCCATTCTGATTCCGACCGGGTTCACCGGCGACAGCAAGACCCCTCGCGTCGTCTCCGAGGTTCGATACGGCCAAGGCGCTGGCAACATCGGCGCGTTCGCTCGCTCGATTCTGCTGGCTGGCTACTACAGCGGCGCGGGGCTATCGAACAACGAACTGTTCGAGATCATCGACCCAGAGGAAGCCATGGAGGCGGCCGGGTACGGCTCAGAGCTGGCGTGCATGATCGAGGTTGCTTCGAAAACGCCAGGCGTGCTCGGCAAGATGCATGGTCTTGCGGTGCAGGTACCGGCAGGCGGCACCGCGGCCACCGCAACGATCACGTTCTCCGGAACGGCCACCGAGGGTGGTAGCTGCTACATCTACCTCGACAACAAGGTTGTTGGAGTATCGTTCAAGTCGGGTGAGACCGCGACCACAGCAGGTGACAAGGCCGAGGCCGAGATCGCAGCCATCAAGAACGGCTTCTGCACTCCGTCGAACGCCGCTGGCACCGTCACTCTGACGGAGCTCGCGGCTGTCGCTCGAGGCAACGACCACGTGCTGTGGATCGACAAGACGCGAATGCCGAAGGGGCTCAGTGTCGCGATCGCTGGAGGCACAGCGTTCTCCAACGGGGCTGTGCCGTTCACCGGTGGCGCAGGCGACGACGCATCCAACCTGTCAACGATTCTGAGTGCGACAGCGAACGTCAAGTTCGACTACTCCGGTTGGGCACTCAACGAGGCGACGAGCATCGACGACATCTGCAACCAGGCAGCAACCAAGGCCGGACCGGACGGCGTTGGGCCAGAGAACTGCTGCTTCGGGTTCAACGGCACGGTCTCGGCGGCGGGCACTCGCTCACAGCTGGGTAACCAGGTACTGGGGCAGATGGCGTGGATGGAGGGGCGCGTTCACCCGTCGCTGCTCGCCGCTGCAATGGCCGCAGGGCGCATGGTGACCGAGGCCCAGCCCGTCACGTCATTCTGGGGTAACCCCAATCACCGGTACGACTTCCAGGAACTGTACGGTATCCCCGCGCACTTCAAGTCGACGCAATCTCCGGGCACGAGCGTCACGGACGTTGCGCTCAACACTGGCGTGACTCCAATCGTCACCCGGAACGGGAAGGCAGTCATCTGTCGCGCAATCACGATGCGTTCGTTGGACGGCTCAAACCCCGACTACCGCACGCTCGACGTCAGCGAGTCGATGGTTCCGCAGCGGGTTCGAGAGGACCTCGACAACCTGTGGACCAACGAGCACGCACTGGCGAACACCACGGTGAGCGACGACCCGCCAAGCGACGAGGAGGCCCCCGAAGGCCGCTCGACCCCCAAGAAGTGGGGCGGCGACATCAACGGGCGACTGAAGATCGCGGAGCGGGAAAACCTGATCATCGAGACCGACACGAACCCCGCGGTGGTTGTCTACAACACGTCGCTGAAGTGCCTGATCGCGAACGTCCCGACGAAGGTGGCTCCGCAGAACCACCAGACCGGCATCGTCGTTCGCCAAATCCCAGCCTGATAACCCGTCAGCGCTAGACAGCTGACCCCACCGGAAAGCGGCGGGCGCGCACAGTTGCGCCCGCCGTCGAGGACTTTTGAGCATGGCCAACGAACGTGTTTCACGGGCGTCTCTGTATTTGGAGAGCCGGGCGATGGTGAACGTGACCGATGCATCGTTTGAGGCATCGGCAAACGCAACCGCAGTGCCGGTGCAGGGCGGAACCGTCATCCAGCAGGGGCGGCCCACCGGCACCATGTCTGGAAACTTCATCATCACGAAGAACGACACGCTGTTCACCAAACTGATGGACGCGATGCGTGACAGCCTACCGCGGCGAATTACTTGGGCTGGGCTCGGCGGCGGCAAACGCATTCAAGCGCATTGCATCGTCGCAAGCGTCAGCCTGAGCAAGTCAGACGGCGAGGGCTCGCACACCGGATCGATGCAGCTGACGATCATCGAAGGCCTGCCCGACATCGTATGAAGCTCTCCGAGTACAAGATCGTACGCCCAGCGCAGAAGGTGGTGCCGATTCGCATCACTGGCTGCGACGAGGAGTTTCAGGTCGGGATTCGGTTCCTCTCCCCTGCGGAGCGTGCTGGCGTCATCAGGCGCGCCAAGGAATCCGCCGCGGCGAACGGCGTCGAGAAGTGGGACGAGAACGACCCGGCTTGCGTGCTCGAGCTTTGGATCGAGACGGTTGCTGCGTGCACGTACGACGTGGACTCGGGAGAGCTACTCGAGCCCTGGACAACCCCCGACGACCTCCGAAAGCACAGCAGCATTGGCCAGGATAACTTGGCCTACCTGTACGAGGTGTTCGAACGCTTCGAGCAGGAATGCTCTGTCAGAGTGGCTCACGACATTGGGGCCGCTGAGTTCATGACGTTCTGCTTGGAGTGCGCCGAGGGAGGTACTGATTTTTTAGATCGGTATCGGCCCGGTACGCTTGCGAGCTTAACGCATACTATGGCCGTCCAGTACCTGAGATTGCTCCAGTCGAAGTCGCAAGATTCTACGGATACCGACTCGGTTTCCGAGTCATGACCTGGACTGCGCAGCAGCACTTCAAGAAGAAGCCCTGACAAGCTTTCCCGCGGGAAGCCCCCACTGCGTTTGCGGTGTGGGGTGCACTGACGTTCGGCGGGACCATTGCCCCCGCCGACGCGGGGGCTTCAAGCCGT
>QJWJ01000190.1 GCA_003235365.1 Deltaproteobacteria bacterium | reverse complement strand
ACTGCGCCCGAGCTACATGTATCCAAGATTATTGAAACTTACCGAGTTCTCCCCCGGAGACTCAAAGAGCGTGGCGCGCACCACGGCGAGTTCTCGATAGCGTTTCAGCGTAACCTGCGTTCGGCGTTCCACACATTTCGACAGACAGCCCGACCCAGACACACCTGTCGCCGTAGTCGGATCCCCGCGTCGGCAGAACGTCGCCTTGCCGCAGTGATCCTGAACGACGTGTCCGATTGCGTGCGCCCCGACGACGAGTTGCGTTGCTTCGTCCTGGCGCCTGGGGAGCATCCGCGTCTGAGCTGCCCATCATCATCGTCGTTGCTCGGTACTTGACCCTTTGCCCTCGCACACGGCGAAACACTACCCAGTGTTCGCGCTTTCGCCGTCGAGCTCGACGAGCTGCCCGCAAAACAACACCAGCTTGTCGCCTGGCGAGGAGCGCGCAATCAGCGTGCGCATGTTTTCGAAGTACTGCAGGTAGAGCGTCTTGAGCGCTTCGAAATCCTGCTCGGAGATGGTGAACAGGTTGTAGCCGAAGGCGCCGCGAGCGCCGGCGTCGAAGCGGCGCAGGGCTTGCTCTTGCCAGAAGCGGCGTAGCTCACGGGCCCGCTTTGCGTCTTGCCCCGTGTCGACGGTGCCTTCTTGCTTGACCAGCCAGCGTCCGTCGCGTTGCTCGATCTGGCGCGAGCGTTCGAGCAGTGCCAGGCAACGCGCTTCCTCGCTCGACGAGATTCCGATGCGGGCCGCGATCCAACCCGGTTCGTGCTTGCCGCGGCGCGCGTACTCGGCCAGCTCCAACGCGCGCAGCACCGCATGTGACCAGGGGGCGTCGAACGCGGCGTTGCGCAGCGCCAGGTGCGCCGCGTACTCGTCGGCGATGCACGGCAGACGCTTCGGATCGACGAACGCCGCTACGAAGTCCAGCAAGCGGTGAGTTGTTGCCTCCACGAGCTCGAACAGCTCTGGCAAGCGCGGTTCGGTCAAACCCCGAAACCAACGCGAAAGCACGAAACGGTTGAAGGGCGTAGCTGAGGCGAGTTCCACGAACGACGCCTCGCCGCGCAGGCGGCCGAGCAGGAATTGAACGCCTTCGCGGCTGGTGACGCTTGGCAAGGGCTTCCGATCTGCATCGGGCACGCCCAGAAAACCGCGGACCGCCTGATCGACGTCGATGCCGAAGCGCCGCGCGGCTTGGAATGCGGCGGAGGCATGCGGGGCACAATGTCCGGACTCCCAGCGATAGACGATGTTGCTGCCGTAGCCGAGTCGGCGGCTGGCGTCGCGCTGCGAGCGCCGGCCGCGGATCGCCCGCAGCCACTGCGCGGCCAACAAAGCGGTGTCCATGTATTCACGATCGTATCATCTTTGAGCAATCTAGGGACCGAAATGTGCCTTTCGTGCATTGTTCAGGGGAAGGAGGCCTGCCATGCTCACGACCGAGCAACGCCGCATGACGCTTCGAAGATTGATCTCATCGCCCCTGTTTGGCTGCATCGCGCTGGTTGCGTGCAACAGTGGCCAGACCGGCGACGCCGGACTGGGCGTCGAAATCACCAACGAACGCAAGCAAACGAGAAGCGACGCATCGGTCGCGTCGGAGGAGGCGCGCTCCACTGATGACGATCAGGCAATCGTTCGCTCGACGGACGCAGGCGTTGAGGGGCCTGGGCAACCCCCGCAACCCATCGCGAACGACGACGAGCCTGCTGTTGCCGTCACGGGCACCCCCGACACGGAGTCGAGCAATGACGTTCAGCCGACGCCGTCCCCACCGGCGTCGAACGACGCCAGCGTGAGAGCGCCGTCCGACGCAGCGCTCGATCCTCCTTCCACTGCCGCGGAGTTGCCGTGCGAGGTCTTGCGGGCCGCAGGTCTGGCGTGTGTCTCGGCTCACAGCACGGTACGAGTGCTGGTGCCCGACTACGCGGGACCGCTGTATCAGCTCGAGCGCCCGGACGGGGAACTCCTCGATGTACAGAGCGTGGACGGCGTGGCCGACGTGCAGGCGCACGACGATTTCTGTGCTGGCGATGGGTGTACGATACGGCTGGTGTACGACCAATCGGGTATGGGCAACGAGCTGAGCGAAGCCCCCCCGGGTAGTGCAAAGCCCACGCCGGGCAATCCCGTTGCTGCTTCTGATCTTCCGGTATCAGTCGGCGGTCGGGACGCGTACGGCATGCTGTTCAAACCGGGTATGGGCTATCGCAAACTGATTGGCAACGGAATGGCCCAAGGCGACGAGCCGCAGACCATCTACATGGTGACCAGCCAGCACGACCTGATCAACGGTTGCTGCTTCGACTACGGCAACTCCACCACCTCGGCGAACAACGACGGCAACGGTACCACGGAGGCCGTATACTTCGGGCAAGGAGTGATCTGGGGTATCGGTAGCGGTTCGGGCCCTTGGGTGATGGCTGACCTCGAAAACGGCCTGTATCCAGGTTGGGAGAACGGTCAAGACCGCGACATCAGCACGAACACCTCACTGCCGTTCGATTTCGTCACCGCGGTGCTCGTTGGCGACACCGCCGACAAGAACGACGGTCAGGGCCGCTTCGCCCTGTACGGTGGCAACGCCGCGGATGGTGAAGTCGCCATCATGTACGACGGGATCCGACCCGAGAAGCCCGGGTACGTCCCAATGCAAAAGCAAGGCTCCGTCATTCTCGGGGTCGGCGGCGACAACAGCGACGGCGACGGTGGTCGCTTCTACGAAGGCGTCATCGCCAACGGCGCCGCTTCGCTCGAGACCGTCCAGCGGCTGCAAGCCTCAATCGTAGCGGCGGGGTATGGCGAGTAGGCGACGCGAGTGTTCACTCCCCAACGGCTCGACTCCACCGCCCTTCGAATCTCACTGCGCGTCATGGGGCCCATGAAGGAGTAAGCCCAGCGGGGTTGGAGGAGGCGCAGGCCGGCTTCGGTGTCGTGCACGCCGCGCAGGACGAAGTAGCGCTTGGCGAGTTGTTTGACGACTTGGTGCAGGTGCTTGGGATCGGTGGTGGCCCCGCCGCTGAGGGACAGGCCTTCGAGCACGCGGTCGCGGTCGGCGTCGCTCAGCGCGGCCTCTCTATCTCCATTTCTGTCGCTGTCTCCGTCGCCGTCTTCACGCCAGCGCCGCGAGGGACGCTCGAGCGCGCTCAGCAGGTGCACCTGCTCTCCCGCACTGGAGCCGGGGGTCAACACGCGGATCTGGGTCGAGGCATTGCAGCGCGCGACGTCGCCCTGACGGATGCCCCAGCTGTCGAACCCGCGTTGACGCGTGGCGGCCATGTCCGCGGCGAGCTGGTCGGCGCTGCGTGGATCATTCGGACCCAGCATGCTGGCGGCCCAGGGCAGGAACGGATCGGCCCCGGGCGTGGCGAAGGACAGCGCTAGAACGACAAACAGGTTGAAGGCCTCATGATTGCGGGCGTCTATGCCGCCTCTTTGTGAATGCGCTGGACCGCTTCCAGGTTTTGGATTGCTGAGTTTGCAGTTCGACAACTGAACGTTGCTTGCTGAGGCT
>QJWJ01000020.1 GCA_003235365.1 Deltaproteobacteria bacterium | reverse complement strand
GGGGTGAGCGTTTCGCCTGGGGGGGGCCTGAGAGTACTCCGATAACCGGGGCCAGAGCGTTGACCGTCGCGTCGCTACACGGGACGTTGTTCTGCTTCTACATCGATGCCGACGGACGACTCTGGTCACGTCAATGGTCGGGGGCGCGGTGGTCGGGGGCGCGAGCAGTTCCCCTTTCTGCCCGTGGGTTGCTCGCGGCAGCGTCGACGGGCTGCGCGCTGCTCCTTGCGTACACGGATGTCGAAGGAGTGCTCAAGGTGAGTCGCTACGACCTGGACGGGGGGTATGCGGACGTGAGCGGTGCGCTCGGCATCTGCCGTCCCGTCGCGCTGTCCGTTGCGGCGATCGCCGAGGGGCAGGCGTTGCTTTGTTACGCCGACGACAGAGGCATGCTTCATTCACGGATCTTCTCGGAACCAGGAGCCGGAGAGCCTTCGGGATGCGCTGCCGGATGGGACGCTTCGGCCCAGGATGTCGGCTTTGCGACTGAAGAGGGAATGACACTCGGTGCACTCGGTGGAAACGCTCTGTTGATCCATCATCCGGCTGGTGACCAGGCGTCGAACGAGCTCTCGGTCTTGTCTTACAACACACAGCAGTACAACACGGTGGTCGTCCCGCCGTCGAAGTACGGGGGAGCTTACGACGACACCAGTTGCCACCAATGGTCGAGGTCGCGCTTCGGGGTCGCTCAGTTCGCGGCTGCGTCGTCGTCGATTACGCCGGACGAACCGGAACCGAAGGGGAGAGCCGTTCGCGCTGGACCCAGACTGTGCTGTGCCGTACTCGACGGAGTACTCCACCTGATCACGACCGGGCCGGACAACGCGCTGCTCAAGAGCGTAACCTTTTCGCTGCCGGGGGTGATGACCGCGGTCAAACCCGTGTCGGAATCGGCGAAAGACGAAACGACCACCAGCAACGGCTATGGCACGATGGCGGAGGTCGGGTGGGGGCCAACCGACACGATCGACGGCGCTTGGCTCGGAGAAAGGGGCGTACTGAGCGCAACCGAGTGCGACGGCGAACTGTGTCTGTTGTTTGCTCGCGAAGACGGAGACGTTCAACTCGTACGTGGCGCGTATCGCTGGTCACCGCGTTCGTGACGAGCGGGTCGGTCATCAGCCCACGCTCGCGGTCTGCCTGCTCAGTGGTTTCGTTTCATCATCTCCCTCATTCTTCCCAAGGGTGAGTCCTTGGGGATCTTCAGGGAGCGTTTGAGCGCTGGCGGTTGAAAGCTTCTCGTCCAGCTGGGCCTTGCCGGAGGCGTGCCGGTCGCGAGTTGCTGCTGCCACTGCTCGTCGGTCAAGCGGTTGCCAACGGGGCTTTGGAACTCGTAGTAGCTGTAGATTGGGCCGACGTAGATGGCGTGGTGTTGCTTGTTGTCTACCGCGACGGCAATGAAGCTGACGTTTCCCGTGGCAACCTCCAGTGCTGCGCCGGTGTCGGGGGCGGTGTGAACGTCGGCGACCACCGGGTCCCAGTCGTCGGGGTCACCGCCGTAGATGAGCCGTGGGTACCAGCCGCTGTACGTCGGGCCTCCGCTGGCCTGCATGCGAACGTCGATGGTCTTGCGCAGATAGTCCCCCTCGGCCTGGGTGAATGGTTTGGCGGCCAGCTCCTTGGCGGCGAGGGTTTGCAGTTTCACCATGTGTTTGGCAAAGTTCTCGAAGAATCCTGCCTGTTGACCGAGCATCCAGCGACCCGCTCGCAGCATGTTCAGCTGCTTGGGATCGGGCTTTTCAGCGTTCGGGGCGAGCAGGGCGTCCAAACGTTGCTGAGTGGCGCTTGCGAACGTCTCGAGGCGGGTCTTGCCGGTAGCCGCCAGTCGCGCCAATTGCTCGAAGAACTTTGGATACGGTTCTACGTAACCCTCGGGGTATTCGCACAACGTTCCGGCGGTGTACGACTGTTTGGCGTAGAGTAACGTGTCGTGACGCAGCTCTGCCCACGAGGCCGATTGCGTTTGAAGCTGCTTGTCGGCCCACGCGGCGCCGCGCATCGCTTGGGGAAAGTGTGGGCTCTTGCTGGGCTGCGCAAGCAAGCGCAACGTGCCCAGCCACCCCTGGTACAGGTTCGACGTCCATTGAGTTTCGGGTATTCGCTCAGTCGCTTGCCGCAGGGCGAGCAAGTTGGTGCCGTAGTGCCATTCGTCGAGTTCGGGTTTGAGATGCAGCATTGCGCGGTCGCTGCCCAACACCGCCATCACGTCGAGCCCTCGGGGCATCTGTCGTCCGGGTTTGGCGCGGCGGTATGCAATAGAGTCGAATACCACTTGCGACATGGCGAAACTGTCCAACACGAAGCGCTGTCCGAAGGTCTGGAAGACGATCGGTGGTTTCACCGCTTGGGGGCTATCCGGATCCGAGGCGAGGTTTTGTGAGAGGATCGTCTGCGCGTTGTCGGGATCGTTCAGCACTGCGGCCATCGCAGCCTCGACCAGACTGGGGTCGTCGAGCTTCGCCAGTGAGTCGATCCCTTGGCGAGTCAGCGCGGCTTGCAGTCCCGCGATCGAGACGTCGTCGCTTGCGCCGACGAAAAAGTCGATCAGTGCGCTCATCGCTTGTAGCTGTTCTCGCTGGCCGGCGAGTTCCAGGAGCAGGACGAAGCTAGCCGCGGCCTTGAACTCACGTTGGGGGTCCGCGGGCAAGTTGAGGACCTGCTGCGGCTTGTTGAAGTTCCAACCCAGATCCGCCCTTCCCATCCACATCAAGGTTTGGAAGTAGCGTCGCAACTCGGGATCTCCGGCGTAGTGTCCGCGCGGCTTGAACTGGGAGAAGTCGATGTGACGCTGGCCACCGTAGATCGCCGTCGACGGGCCACTCGGGTGCTGCAACTGCAGGCCACGTACTTGGCCTAGAAGTCGCCTCACTGCCTTGTCAGCGCCGAGCTTGGAGTGCACGGCAAGTTCAACCGCTGCAGGCTGCTCCGGATCGCCGGCACCTTCGAGCAAGTTGCGCCCGACTGTCAGGTAGAGGTCGACGTCCTTCAAGTGTGGCGGGGGCGTGCCCGCCGCTGCCGCAGCGCGCGCGAGTTGTTCGTGGGTGTGCTCGAGCGCTTGCGTCAGCGCCATCGAGAACCAACCCCGTTCCAAGTTCTTCAGCATGTTGGAGTACGAGCGATGCAGTGCGTGCAGGATCGAATCTGTCGTTACCAACACTGGCAGGTCCCGCGTATAGATGGCGTGGTACGCGCTCCCCATGCTGTAGTTCTGGTCGTGATCGATGCCCACGACCCCTTGGCGCTTCAGCAGTGTCAGCTCCTCCGGGGTCAGGAGAAAGTTCTCTGCGACCCGAGTGAAGTACTTCGCGGATTCGACGTCGAAGGGTAACGAGGAGTCTTTGGGGCGTTCGACCTTCAGCATTGCGAACAACGCCTGGGTATCGAGATCCGGATGTTCGCGCCGCTTGTTGCGGTAGTCGGCCACGAAGGCGTCGCCAAAGGCACCGCCTCCACTCGAGCTCTCGGGCAGCGGCACGTTCTCGACGCCGAACGGGTCGTTGGGCGTCGCTGATCTCGAGTCCGTGTCGGGCTCGTGCTCGAGTGCTGGCGCGGAATCGGTAGGTGCGTCTCGGCGGGCCGGGTGATCTGGCGCGGCCCGTTCGGCTGACGCTGGGGTGCACGCGGCCAGGAAGCTCGCCGTTGCCGCTAGCTTCCACAGCGCGGGACTGCTCCGATGTTCGGGGGATCTCGATCGCATTGCCAACTCCTCACTCGCCCTCCGCGGGCGTGGGTTTGACGGCCGTCCCAGCGAACGTATTGGAACAAATCCGTTGGGTGCTTCGTTATGGCGCAACGCGCAGGCTCCGAAGCGTCCGCTGGGCCGTTTCACGGCGGAGTCTCCGATGGCAAGTACGACGACGCGCCGCTGGGGTTGCTCCAAGGCGCGCGATGTCCGTGCACCCGGCTCGATTCTCTTGCAGCGCTTGTGTCAGTTCAACGCTTGCAGGGTCAATTGCCGCCGAGACGCTCGAGCAACTTGCCCCGCAGCGCCGCGGACAGGTTCATGAAGCGCCCTTCGATTCGGAAGGTGACTGGCTCGTCGGCGATCTTCTTGCAGCCGCGAACCTTGATCTGAATCTTCGCCGAAGTCGCTTCGCCGATCGCCGCGTTGAAGGTCAACGGCGTGCCCGGAGCCGCAGCCGTTTCCGATTCGACGACCGCTCGATCACCATCGCTTTCGAGGATCCGTGCGTGCGCTCCGTTGGGCCAGGTCAATTCGATTGCAGACATCGAGTGCTCGTCGGTCGGGGGCGTCAACCGCCCTTGGCGCGTCGCATGGCGTCGCGGGCTTCCTTCGCGGCGTCGCGTTCACGTAAGGCAGAGCGCTTGTCGTGGGTCTTCTTGCCTTTGCCCGCCGCGATCTCGAGCTTACAGCGGCCGTTCTTGAAATAGAGCTTCAGTGCGACCAGCGTCATGCGGTCCTTGTCCTTCAAGCCCGTCAGACGGTCGATTTGGGGGCGATGCAGGAGCAGCTTCCGTGGACGCTTCTCCTCATGGGCAAAGGCGGCATGGGGGAGTGTCGGAATACGCATGCCCAATACCCAGGCCTCGCCGTTCTTGATGTCGACCCACGCGTCGCTCAGATCGGCGCTGCCTTCGCGCAGGGCGCGCACTTCACTGCCGATCAGGACCAGGCCCGCCTCCTGCCCGTCTCCGAGCTCGTAGTCGAAGCGCGCACGGCGGTTGACGGCGACCACTCGGTCTCCGAAATCCGCCTTGTTGCGTTTGTCCTTGCCCTTGGGCGACATGAGCCGGGTCTTCTACTATGCCGGGTCGCGGATTGCCACCGGTGCAGACACGCGCTGATCGCGGTTCCATGGCATTGGCAACGGCTGGCGGGAGGCCGACGCGGGTCCACGCGTTGGAGCGGAGCTGCTGGCGCAGTTGGGGGCGTTGAGCGGCGAGTCGCGCTGATGGGCGACATGGGTCGATTCTTCGACTATGCCGGTGGCCCGGTCCCTGTCCCACCTGCATGCTCCCCTTACGACTCAAAGGCGCTCGAACCAACAATCTGCGTGGTGTAACCCTCGAGATCCAGCCCGGCCAAGTGGTGGCTGTCACTGGCGTTTCTGGGTCTGGGAAGAGCAGCCTGGCGCTGGATACGCTCTACGCCGAAGGCCAGCGACGGTTCGTCGAGAGTTTCAGCCCCTATGCTCGACAGTTCCTCGAGCGCCTGCAGCGCCCACCCATGGACGGGCTCGATCCCGCGCCGGCGGCGGTGGCTGTCGACCGTGCCGCACCCGTCAAGAGCTCCCGTTCGACGGTGGCCACGATGGCCGATCTCGAGCCCTTGCTTGCGGGTTTGTTTCTTCGCGAGGGGTGGCCTTTGTGTCCCGAGCACCGGTTGCCAGGCGTAGAACGCGGTGTCCAGGGGACGGCCGACGAACTGACGAAGCAGCATGCCGGGCGAGCGGCGATTCTCAGCTATCGCGTTCCGGTTCTCAGCGCCGAGAGCTATCTCGAGGTGCGCGATGGGTTGGTCGCTTCGGGTTATCGTCGGGTGTGGTTCGACGGTGCAGCCAGGAGCATCGACGATTTGCGTCCCAGCGAAGTGACTACGGCGGGGCACCTCGACGTGGTCACTGATCGCGTCACGCTGTCGTCGAACGCAAAGCGCCGCTTGCGCGAAAGCATCGAGCAGACTTGGCGTCTCGGCGACGGTCAATTGCGCGTGCAGCTCACCGGTGATGACGGGCAGATCGAGCAGGTGCTGCGCTCCGGATTCAGCTGTCCGCAGTGCTCGCGAACGCTGTCGAATCCCACGGCCGGGTTGTTCTCCTACGAGTCCCCGGTCGGTGCCTGCTCCGAGTGTCGCGGTTTTGGACGTGTGATTGGCGTGGACCTGAACAAGGTCATCCCCGACCCGTACAAGAGCTTGGCTCAGAAAGCGATTCGCCCGTGGAACGGCAAGAGCACGAGCTGGGAGCGTTCTCAGCTCAAGAAGATGTGCGAGCGGCACGGGATCTCGATGGACGTGCCGTGGATTTCGCTGCCGGAAGCACACCGTCAGTTGGTGCTGCACGGCGATGGCGGCACGAAGAGAACGGGCTACTGGGGCGTGTTGGGGTGGTTTCGCTGGCTCGAGACGAAGATCTACAAGATGCACGTCCGCGTGCTTCTGTCGCGCTACCGGTCCTTCGACGAGTGTCCGACGTGTGGCGGGTCGCGCCTCAATGCGATTGCGCTCTCGTACACCGTCGGGGATTGGGATTTGGCCCAGTGGCACCGCGCCAGCGTTGCGGACGTGCTGCAACGGCTCGAAGGGCTGGAGCTGCGCACTGATCAGGCGAAACTCATCGTCGAGCAATTGCGAGCTCGCCTGCAGTACTTGGTGCGGGTTGGGTTGGGATATCTTTCACTCGATCGCCAGGCGCGGACTCTGTCGGGGGGCGAAGCCCAGCGCGTCACGCTCACCGCAGCGCTCGGATCGTCGTTGCACAACGCGCTGTTCGTCTTGGACGAGCCGTCGGTGGGCCTCCACCCCACGGACATCGGACCGCTGGCTGCGGCGATTTCCGAGCTGGCGTCGCGCAACAACACCGTGCTGGTGATCGAACACGATCCGCTGTTGATCAGTTCGGCGGATCGGGTCGTGGAATTGGGGCCGGGAGCAGGAGTCCGCGGCGGGGACGTGGTGTTCGACGGCACGGTCGCTCAGGCCGTCGAGGCTGACGGCGCTACCGCCCGGGCCATCGCCGCCGAAAGCCTTCGCGCGAAAGACGAGCCGAAGGTAACCTCCAGGGTTGAGGCAGTGCTGGCGCTGCGCGGCGTGCGCGCCAACAACCTCAGAGCCGTCGACGTCGATTTCCCACTCGGACGGATTTGCGCTGTGACCGGCCCAAGTGGTTCCGGTAAGAGCTCGCTGGTCGTCGACGTGCTGTATCGTGCTCTGGCGCGTCGTCTCGGCGATTTCTCACAGGAGCTGCCCGGTGCCTTCGATGCGTTGACTGTGCCCAAGTCCGTGGCGGCGGTGGTGCTCGTCGATCAGGCGCCGCTCGGCCGAACGTCACGCGGCAACGCCGCGACGTACACCAAAGCGTGGGATCCGATCCGCAAGGCGTTCGCCGAAGAACCTTCGGCGAAGCAGCGGGGGCTGACCCCGTCGCACTTTTCGTTCAACGTCGACGGGGGGCGTTGCGAGGCTTGCGCTGGCGAAGGCTACGAAACCGTCGAGATGCAGTTTCTGGCGGACGTGCGCCTGTTGTGTCCGGTGTGCCAAGGGTTGCGCTTCAAACCCGAAGTGCTCGCGGTAACCCATGACGGTATGAGCGTCGCGCAGCTACTGGACAGCACTGTCGACGAGGTGCTCCAGCTGTTCAAAGCGCGACCGGCCGTGCTGCGGGCACTGGGGCCGATGGCGCGGCTCGGGCTCGGCTACCTGAAACTCGGTCAGCCGCTGTCGACCTTGAGCGGCGGAGAAGCACAGCGCCTCAAGCTGGCACGCGCATTGAGCGAGAAGCTCGACGGCACGGTGTTCATCGTCGATGAGCCGAGCGCAGGTTTGCACGCCGATGAAGTCGCGCGCGTCATCGAGTGTTTTCGCAGTATCGTCAAAGGCGGCGGGAGCGTGATCACCGTCGAGCACGATCTGCAAATCGTGCGGGCCGCCGATTGGATCGTCGATGTCGGACCGGATGCGGGGGCCAACGGCGGAAACATCGTTGCCCAGGGCGATGTCGACGAGCTGATACGAGCCAAGACGCGCACCGGTGACGCGCTGCGCGCACCCCTACCCGTCGCTGAGACGGTCAAGCGCCGTAGTACTGCGAGCCCGACGTTGGAGGTTCGAAGGGCGCGGGAGCACAACCTGCGAGAGGTTTCCGTCGACATCCCGCACGGTGCGTTGTCGGTGGTTACCGGTCCGAGCGGCTCGGGCAAGAGCAGCCTGGTGTTCGACGTGTTGTTCGCCGAAGGGCAGCGACGTTTTCTCGAAACGCTCACCCCCTATGCGCGTCGGTTCTTGCCGACGTTGCCCAAGCCCGACGTCGATTCGGTCGCTGGGGTGCCGCCGAGCATCGCCCTCGAGCAACGGACGGCGCGCGCTGGAGCCAACTCGACGGTCGCTACCGTCACGGAGATTGCTCACTATTTGCGATTGCTCTTCGCCAAGCTGGGTGTGCCGCATTGCCCGGACCACGATTTGCCCATCGGTAGCACCAACGTCGTGGCGCTCCTGGACCAAATCAAGGCGACCAAGGGCAAGTGGCAGCTCTTGGCGCCCGTCGTCGAAGCGCGCAAGGGCACGTACCTCGACGTGTTCAATGCGGCCGACCGCGACGGCATCGCCCAAGCGTACTGTGACGGGCAGCTCGTCGAGACTGCGACGCCGCCGAAGCTGGTGCGCTCGCGTGAGCACACCATCGAACTGGTGCTTGGCGCCGAACAAAGCCAGAAGTCGCTGGGTCGCGACCAACTGGAGCGGGCACTGACCTGGGGCAAGGGCAGCGTGATTCTGCGCAATGGTGCGGGGCAGTCGCGCCGTCACAGTCTCAGTTCCAGCTGCCCGGAGTGTGGCTTCTCCGTGCCCGAACTCGACCCGCGGTGGTTTTCGTTCAATACCAAACAAGGTCAGTGCCCGACCTGCGAGGGAAAGGGCATCGTCGAACGGACCACCAAACGCGTCACGAAGCGACGTTCCAAACGCAAGGCCAAGCAGGGCAACACCGACTCGACCGAGACACTCGCCCCGGGCATTTGCCCGACTTGCGAGGGCACGCGCATGGCGCCGATCCCGCGCCTGGTCCGGTTGCAGCAACGAACCTACCCCGACCTCAACGCAATGAGTGTCGCCGTGTTCGCCAAAGCCATTGCCGCTTTGCGTTTCTCGGGTGACGCTGCGACGATTGCCGGGCCCGTCGTCGTCGAGTTGGTCCGACGCATCGAGTTCTTGCAGCGAGTGGGGCTGGGCTACCTGACCCTCGGTCGCGCCGCCCAGACCCTCTCCGGCGGCGAGATGCAGCGACTCCGACTCGCCGCGCAGCTCGGCGCCGGGCTCACTGGCGCGCTGTACGTGTTGGATGAACCGACGATCGGCTTGCACGCGCGCGACACCCAGCGTCTGATCGACAACTTGAAGCAACTCGTGAGTCTCGGCTCGACGGTGGTTGTCGTCGAGCACGATGCGGACATGATCCGCGCCGCAGACCACCTGGTCGACATGGGGCCGGGCGGTGGTGTCCGCGGTGGTCGAGTGATCGCCGAGGGCAGCCCCAAGGCGGTCTTGGTCAATGCCGAGTCTCCGACCGGACGCTGCTTGGGGCAACGACAGACCCTGCGCAAGACGCTGAGCGTTCCATCGGATCACCCCATGCTGACGCTTTCGGGGGTCCAGTACCACAACGTCAAAGGCGTCGATGTCGAATTCGCCATCGGTCGGTTCAACGTCGTTGCTGGGGTCAGCGGGTCAGGGAAGAGTTCGCTCGTGCGCGGAGTCCTACTCCCCGCGGTGCGTGAGAAGTTACAGCTGGTGACCGAGCCGCCCGGGAAGTTCGAGACGCTAGGGCCGCTGCACGGAATTGCGCGGGCAATCAGCGTGGATCAATCCCCCATCGGGCGAACCCCGCGTTCGGTGCCGGCCACGTTCTTGGGAATTTGGGACGAGATCCGCAAACTGTTCGCGCGCACACCAGAAGCTCAGGTTCGTGGATACGGCCCGGCGCGCTTCTCGTTCAACACGCCAAGCGGCGGACGTTGTTCCGGTTGTGATGGCCAAGGCGTCGTCACTCACGAGATGAGTTTTCTGCCCGACGTGGTCCAGGTTTGTCCGGTTTGCGAGGGCAAACGCTTCGATCCGGACACCTGCAGTGTTCACTACCTCGGGCTCGACATCGGTCAGGTGCTGCAACTGTCGGTGGACGAAGCTTGCGACGTGTTCGCGTCGCATTCCAAACTGCTGGCACCGCTGTCGACGCTCAAGGACTTGGGGGCGGGCTACATCCACCTGGGGCAGGGCTCGCACACGCTCAGCGGCGGGGAGTCGCAGCGCTTGAAACTCGCCGCCGAGCTCACGGCGGGCACGCGTCACGAACCGACGCTGTACGTACTCGACGAACCGACGACGGGCCTGCACCAAGGGGACGTCGACAAACTGGTGACGGTGCTCGATCGGCTCGTCGAAAGAGGCGATACGTTGGTCGTGATTGAGCACCATCCCGTTCTGATTGCGGGCGGTGATCGAGTGATCGAACTCGGACCGGAAGGGGGGGAGCGCGGGGGCAAGGTCGTCGCTCGAGGGAGTGCGGCTCAGGTGGGGCGGCGCAAGACCGCCACCGGCCCCGTCATCGCCGAGTTGCTCGGCGCGTAACACCGGTCCTCCGTGCCTCCCCGAAGCAACGCTTGCGGCGAACGAGTGTTTCGACGCAAGCTCGTGTCATGTCCCAGTGGCGAGTGCTGTCGAGCCGTTACGCGTTGAAGTTGCCGTTCTTCGGATTGAGGGTTGATCGCGTAGAGACCGGCCGAGGCGTCGTGATGGACGATTATCCGATCATCGAAGCTCGTGATTGGGTCTGTGTCGTCTGTCTAGATGAGCAGGGGCGAGCCGTGATGGTCGAACAGTATCGACATGGCGCCCAGGGCGTGACGCTCGAGTTCGTGGCGGGCGGCATCGATTCCGGCGAAGACCCGCTGCACGCGGCGCACCGCGAGCTGCTCGAAGAGACAGGATACGCGTCGCCGCATTGGCACTTGCTGAAGTGCCTGTCCCCAGACACGACGCGACACCGAAACCGAGTTCACATCTACTTGGCTACGGCGGCTCGACCGGTTGGTCCGCAGCAGCTCGAAGAAACCGAGGACGTGACGGTCGTGGCGCGTGACCTGCGGGCGCCGTCGCTGCGTGACGAGTTGACCCACGCCGTGCACGTCTTGGCTGTCATGCTCGCGTTGGAGCATCTCGATGGCGCCACTGAACGGAAGCATACGTCAGGCTGACGCGCATTGGGATTGGTGAAACCCTTTCGGTCATCTACAGTCGGGGGCTCATGATGCACCGCCCCGTTTCATCGCTCTTGATTGGCTCCTTCCTCTTTCTCACGGCGTCGGCGGCGCACGCCAATTCGAGCAAAGTGACCGACGTCAGGGCTCGTCGTGCACTCGCATTGCCTGGCGATACGCTCAGGATCGATGCCGGCGAAAGCTGGCCCTATTACGATGGCACGCTCAAGCTACACAGCCGACCGGGGCCCGACTCCGCATACGTAAACCCCGGAGTGACCTTCGGCATTACCGACAACTTCGACCTCGGTTTCGTGGCGCCGATTGAGCTCAAGCCCGATGGGGGATTGGAGGATCCGCGCCTCCACGTGCTGTATCAGTTTCACCGCGGGCGAGTGGACGTCGGGGTTTTTGGCTCACTACGACTTGGCGTCTTCGACTACTCGGTGCTGACGGGTGGTGTGCCGGTCTTTTTCCACTGGAATGACAACATCCGAATGGATGTCGGAGGCTTCCTGGTGATGGGCGTCGGAGAAAACGCCTTCTTCAGTGTGCAAACGCCGTTGGCTTTCAACTTCAACGTGACGCGGCACTTCTTCATCGGTGCCGAATCCGGCGTGAACTTCAACAACATGTTCGACAACGCTTTCAACGTCTCGATCCCCGCAGGGGGGTTGCTCGGGTTCACTGCTGCGCCTGGTGGCCGCACCCTTGGCGACTTCACGGCGCGTGCGCGTCTGCGAGACATCGAAGAGGGTGTACGAGAAGTGGACCTGATGCTCACCGTGGAGCTGTTTTTCGATCTGTGAGCGTCGGGTGACACCCGCGCCTACCTCACGCTCGGCGCGTCGCTGCACTTCAGTACATTCGACCACTCGTCGGGCGCTCAGCGGCGTTGCCGTGTCGCGGCTCGTACCTGTTCTGAGCCATTGGAGCTATCCGCCGCGCTGAAATGGGCCGGCCGACGTCCGCATGACCACAGGGGGTTCGAGTGCGCGTGTATGCGCTGCTCCGGTTTCGGTCGAGCCCTGCGTGCAACAGGCTTGGAAGTCGCGCGGACATCGACGTGTCGTGATGTCGGCCAGCCTGGCCGGTGGGTTGCACCGCGGGCTTCGCGAAGTGCTTCGAGCCTTTTCCACTGTAGACCGTCGGCAGGATCCCACTATAACTACTGACTCTCAGCTCTCGTCACCCCCCGGAGGAAACCACTAATGAAGCCGTCAGATCGTGCTCTCGATATCGCCGTCGTAGGCTTGGGACAAGCAGGAGGAAACCTCGCAACGGAGTTCTCTCGTCTCGGCTATCGCGCCATTGCACTCAATACTGCGCACACTGATCTGTCATCGCTGGGTTCCGGTCATCGAGCGCATTCACTGACCCCCGAACAGCGCATCTACATCGGCATCGATGGCTACGATGGTGCTGGCGCTGACATGAACTACGGCAAGGAGTGCATTCAAGAGCACGCTGAACGGATTCGTGCCGCAGTCAGCAACCATGCAGAGGGCGCCGACGTCGTCGTTCTCACCGCCGGGTTGGGTGGTGGCACCGGGTCGGCAGTGACGGAACTCGTGCGCGTGCTCGCCGAACTCGACTTGCCGATGATCGCGCTGACCACACTCCCGAACGAGCACGAGAGCGGCATCGCGAAGGTGAACGCAGTGCGCGCAGTGAGTGATCTCGTCAAACAGTCCAACATCGGGTGGATCTTCGCCGACAACTCTCGCCTCGCGCACATTCACGGTGGCGTGTCGTTGGACAAGTACTTCGAGAAGGTCAACTCGGTCATCATCCAGCCGCTCGACGCGCTCAATCGGCTGAACAACGATTCGAGCTTGACGCCGATTCGCACGCTCGACGGTGAAGACTTCCGAGCGCTACTGCTGTCCAACGGGGTGATCAACTACGCTGAAAGCGTGCTGCCAGCGTTCACCGTCGAGGCAGTGACCGAGCGCGTGCGGGAGAGCCTGCAGTCCAGCAGCATGATGCCTGCTGGGTTCTCACCCGAAGAGGTTTCCTACATGGGCGTGATCCTGGAAGCCGGAGACGAGGTACTGCGGGGAACTCCCTTTTCGTTCTGGGAACAGCTCAACGAGCAACTCAAGGACGAGACGGGTGGCGGCGCCATCTACATGGGCGTCTATCGCGCCGGCAATCCGCCTGTCGGTGGAGCGGCGCTGTTGCGGATGATCGCATCAACCCAGTCGTTGCCCGAGGGCGTGCAGGCCATCGTCAACGACGCTCGTCGCGAAGGTGGCACGTTGCGCGACAAGTTGCAGCGGTCGATGTCGACCCTGGACCTCGGCGAGATCGAGGATTTTGACCTGTTCAAGACCAGTATGCGTACCGGTCACGGCGGGGGGCACTCGCGTCGTCGTCCCGCATCGCCCCAGCTCGAAGTCGATGGCCTTCCGCGCCGCACCTCGACGTCGCCCGCGGCTCGACCTTCAGCGCGTACCGCGGCTCCAGCGGCCGCGCCAGCAGAGACGACCACGACGGCACCTGCACCGGGGACCGATCCCTCGGCTGCTCCCGGCCCTGGCTCGGTCCCACCGCCTCCCGACGACTCATCGACGATGAATGTGTCGCCGCAGGTCGTCGATCGACCCATTCCGGAGCTGAACCAGGACGAGGTCGAGAGCGATCCGGAGCGCAAGGCTGAGTCGGCAAGCTACAGCAAGCTCGTGTCGACCTTCATGCGGACCGACTTCGATTCGACCCGCAAGCGTGTTGCTCGTCGTTTGCAAGCAGCCCGCAACTCTGACGACGATGTCACTCGCTTCCTGGTCGAGGCCGCGTTGAACCGCCTGCGCGAAGAGGGCCAGTTCGACTCGTTCGAGAGCGCACTGTCCGAGGGTAGCTCGGCCAACTGAGTTCGCGATGACCCGACGCCTCCTCGTGCCTGACAACCAGGTGAGGGGGCGTTTGGCGCTAATTTGAGGAGGGGTCCCATAGGTACCGCGCTTGTCTCCGCTCGTGAGCGCAGGCGCGAAAGACTCCTCTTTTCCAGGGGTTGTTTGGGGAAGGGGCCTCGAAATCGGCGTCGCACACGTCCCAGTCGACGCCGTCCGGCTGTCGAGCACGCAAGTGGACAGTTGCGTCCGAGCCTCGATGGTACTACGACACGCGGACCATGACCTCCCGCTGCGGCCAACACGGCTTTGGTGCGGTTCTTCGGAACCTGGGCACGGGTGTGTCGGTGGCTAACATCATTATTGCGTGATCGAGTATCGCTCGGCCGTGCAATCAGCACCAGTGACGTGAACATGGCCGAGCAGAGGCTGCTTGGAGTGCCATGACCACATCATCTGACCAGATCGAAATCTACGACACCACCCTGCGCGACGGCGGCCAAGCGTTGGGGGTCAACCTGAGCTTGGCGGACAAGCTCGAGTTGTCTCGGCAGCTCGACTGGCTCGGCGTCAGTTACATCGAGGGTGGCTGGCCAGGCTCGAACCCCAAGGACGCCGGATACTTCGAAGAAGTGCCCAAGCTCGAACTCGAGCGCGCGAAGGTGTTTGCCTTTGGTTCGACCAGACATCAGCGCAATGCGCCGGCGAATGATCCGAATCTGATCCAGCTCGTGCAAAGTCGAGCCGATGGTTGCTGCATCTTCGGCAAGACCTGGGATCTGCACGTCACCGACGCGCTGCGGGTGTCGTTGCAGGACAATCTGGAGATGATTGGCTCTTCGGTGGAGTTTCTCAAGGAGCGGACCGGGAAGCCAGTGTTCTACGACGCAGAGCACTTCTTCGACGGCTTCTTGGCGAATCCAGACTATGCGCTCTCCACCTTGGCTGCTGCGGCGAAGGCGGGGGCCGATCGATTGATCCTGTGTGACACCAACGGCGGTGCGCTGCCCGAGCAGGTTCAACGCGCGATTGCAGCTGCCCAGTCGGTGGCTCCAGGCGTGCCGCTCGGGATCCACGTGCACAACGATGGCGGTTTGGCTGTCGCCAACACCTTGGCAGCAGTGCAGGCGGGCTGCACCCAGGTGCAGGGGACCATGAACGGCGTAGGTGAACGATGCGGTAACGTCGACCTGACTTCCGTGATCGCCAATCTCGAGCTCAAGTTCGGTAAACGTTGCTTGCCCGAGGGACACCTCGCGCGATTGACCGAGCTGAGTCGCATCGTTTGGGAGCGCCTGAATCTCACCGCTCCACTCAACCAGCCGTACGTGGGCAAGTCGGCGTTTGCGCACAAGGGCGGGATCCACGTCAGCGCGATGCAGCGCAATCAGCGTACGTACGAACACGTCGTGCCGGAAAGCGTGGGTAACACGCGGCGCATCCTGATCAGCGAAATGAGCGGGCGTAGCAACCTCGTCGCAAAGCTAGCCAATCGCTACCCGAATCTGCGAGACGAGGCCGTCTTGAGCGGCATCCTCAACGAGGTTCAAGACCGCGAGAACCAGGGATATTCCTACGAAGGTGCCGACGGGAGTTTCGATCTGTTGGTTCGCAGGCATCTGGGCGAATGGAGCGCCGCGTTCGAGCTGTTGTACTATCGAGTTCACGGGATCGGTACGGCCGGAGAAGACGCTCATACGGTCGAAGCCACGGTCAAGCTCAACGTTGCTGGGGAAACCCGTCTTTGCGCCGCCGAGGGCAATGGCCCCGTCGATGCTTTGAGCCATGCGCTGTGGCAGGCATTGACGCCGGCTTTCCCCACGTTGAGCAAACTGCACCTCGTCGACTACAAGGTTCGCGTCGTCAACTCCAGCGACGGCACTGCCGCAAAGGTCAGAGTGCTGGTCGAATACACCCACGGCACTCACTCTTTCACGACGCTCGGTGTCAGCGAGAACATAATCGAGGCGAGTTGGCAGGCGCTCGTCGACGCGGTCGAGTACGCGATTCAGCGTGGCCGGGAGAAGCGAGCCTGAGCCATGTTTCAGACGCACCCGACCCAGGGCGTGGAAACCATCCAAAAACATTGATGTATCTGTTCGCGCGAGTGTCGCTGCTCTGCTGGTCGAGCCCCCGAACCCGTTGTGAACGCTCTTCTCATTCGCGTTGCGCGTCTGCCGGCAGACGCGCGGATCTTCGGCAAACCGCGAGCTGGGTTCTTTGAGGCGGGCAGGTGCGGGAGAGAACCCGGCGCCGTTTGGTCTTGCGAGCCGGATTGAAACCCTCGGAGTTGCTCGCAGTTGGCTTGCTGGGTCTGGACTCGGGCTGCGCCCTGGGCCATGAATGCACCATGACTTGGCGAGGCTTCGTCGCTCCGGTTCTCCCCAGCCAATCAGAGGCGCTCGAGGGGCGTGACACGCAGATGCCCATTTCCGGTGTGCACGTCGTTTCCGGCAATTCCATGGTCGAGATCCCCGCTGGTTTCGCGGTGGCGTTGTTCGGGATGGGCTGTTTCTGGGGAGCGGAAAGGAAGTTCTGGTCACTACCCGGCGTGTTCAGCACGGCAGTGGGTTACGCTGGCGGCTTCACGCACAATCCGACCTACGAAGAAACCTGCTCGGGGATGACCGGCCACACCGAGGTCGTCCGCGTCGTCTACGATCCTGATACTATCGGCTTCGAGACGCTGCTCGCCGTATTCTGGGAGAATCACGACCCCACTCAGGGGATGCGTCAGGGCAACGATGTGGGCACTCAGTATCGTTCTGCGGTTTACACCACTTCTCCAGAACAATTGGCCATCGCCGAACGATCGAAGCAGCTCTATCAAGCCCGGTTGTCCGCCGCCGGCTATGGCACGATCACTACTGAAGTGACTGAAGGGGGGCCTTTCTACTTCGCTGAAGAGTACCACCAGCAATACCTCGCGAAGAATCCGCGGGGCTATTGTGGGCTCGGGGGGACTGGTGTCGTTTGCCCTGTCGGGCTCGAAGTGACCGGGTGAAGAGCGTGACTCGCACAAACCGGCGAACCGCCAAAGCGACTCTTCCGAACCTTCGGCGTGTCTTTACGGTGCCCGAGGCTCCGGAGTCTACGCTCGGTAAGATTGAGCGGGAGATTTCCGAGAATCTCCTCGGTTTCTTGCAGGATCACATCGTCGCAACCGAGCGTGATCTGGGCGGTCTGGAGGGACACTTCTCCGACTCGCGCATTCCCGAAGAGCCGATCTTCGTCTCGGATCAGACGGACTTCTTGCTGCAGAGTGTCGTTGCGAACTCGGTTCACACCGCGTCGCCGCGCTTCGTCGGCCACATGACGTCGGCGATCCCGTACTTCATGCTGCCGTTGTCGAAGATCATGATCGCTCTGAACCAGAACCTGGTGAAGACCGAGACGTCTAAGGCGTTCACTCCGCTGGAGCGGCAAGTCGTCGGCATGTTGCACCGGTTGGTGTTTGGCTTCGACGATTCCTTCTATGAGCGTTGGATGCAGGACCCCGAGCACCCATTGGGAGTGATGGGTTCCGGTGGGACGATAGCCAACATCACGGCGCTTTGGATGGCGCGAAACCGGTTGCTCGGCCCTCGTGGCGACTTTCCTGGCATTGCGGTTGCCGGTGTGGCGCGGGCTCTTCGGCACTACGACTACGACGGTCTGGCGGTCGTGGTGTCGGAGCGTGGACACTACTCGCTGGGCAAGTCCGCCGACCTTTTGGGTCTCGGAAGGCAAGACCTCGTCACCGTACCGACCGACGCGAGGAACAAGGTGCGGGTCGATCTGGTTCGCCAGGCGCTGGATCGATTGGTGCAGGAGAACACCAAGCCCCTGGCGCTGATTGGGATTGCGGGCAACACGGAGACCGGCGCGGTCGATCCGCTCGTCGAACTTGCTGACGTCGCCCAGCAGTACGGTGTCCACTTTCACGTCGATGCGGCCTGGTGTGGCCCCGTGTTGATGTCGGATCGGCACAAGCACTTGCTGGAGGGTATCGAGCGTGCGGACTCGGTGACTCTCGATGCGCACAAGCAGCTGCACGTTCCAATGGGTGCGGGCATGGTGCTGCTGCGGGATCCGATGACTGCCTCCAGCATCATTCACCACGCCCAGTACATCATCCGCAAAGGGTCGCGTGACCTCGGGGTCGCCACGTTGGAAGGGTCGCGCCCGGGTATGGCGATGCTGATTCATTCCGCTTTGCGTATTCTGGGCAGGCAAGGTTTTGGCCTGTTGATGGATCGCGGTATCGAACGTGCTCGCGACTTCGCCGAGATGATCGATGCCGATGCCGACTTTCAAATGGTCACACACCCGGAGACGAACATTCTCACGTACCGTCTCGTTCCAGCCGACGTGCAGCAGTGGCTCGCCCACGGTGCGGCACATCCAACCGACGTCGTCGACGGTGTCCATCAGCTCCTCAATGCGCTCACCGTCGAGGTGCAGAAGACGCAGCGCGAGCAGGGTAAGAGCTTCGTATCGCGCACGACGTTGACGCCACAGGTGACCAACGGGGCGTTGACCGTCGTGTTCCGAGTGGTTCTCGCCAATCCGTTGACCACGAACGAGATCCTTCGAGAGATCCTCGACGAACAACTCGAGATCGCCGGTGAGGGAGCAGCAGCCAAGATCTTGCAGCAGATTCGGACGATCATTGGCGCCGGGGCTCGCACTGCGGCCTTGGCAAATTAGCGTGAAGGAGAGAGCGCTCGTTCCGCCCATTACGTCAGGTCGATGCTTCGAGAAGGCGCTCTCGCGCCCCCGCCCTCGCTACTTCTCGATCTGACTGACGTCACGTATTGCGCCGCGGGCCGCGCTCGTCGTCATCATCGCGTAGGCTCGCAATGCCTGCGAAACATGCCGAGTGCGATTGGGCTTCCACGCCGCACCGCCTTTGGCTTCCATCGCCGCGCGCCGGCGTTCGAGTTCACCGTCGGGCAATACGACGTCGATGGTGCGATTGGGGATGTCGATCGCAATGGTGTCGCCCTCTTCGACGAGACCCAACGCTCCGCCTTCTGCCGCTTCGGGCGAGGCGTGCCCGATGCTCAGTCCGCTGGTGCCACCGCTGAAGCGGCCATCGGTGATGAGCGCGCACGCTTTGCCGAGCCCTTTCGACTTCAGGAAGGAAGTCGGGTAGAGCATCTCCTGCATGCCAGGGCCGCCCTTGGGGCCCTCGTACACGATCACCACCACGTCTCCCGCTTTGATCTGGTCGGCGAGGATGGCTTCGCAAGCCGTGTCTTGAGAGTGAAAGACGCGCGCCTTCCCTTCGAAGCGCAGGATGGATTCATCGACTCCCGCGGTTTTGACGATGCAACCGTCGAGTGCGATGTTGCCGTAGAGTACGGCTAGGCCGCCGTCTTGGCTGTAGGCATGGGCTTTGGTGCGAATACAGCCATTCTGCGCATCGTCGTCGGTCTTGTCGAAGTACTTGTCTTGTGAAAACGCCACGGTCGTGCGCACGCCGCCGGGCGCGGCCAAGGCCAATCGCCGCGCGGAGTCGTGCGCGGTGGGTCGGCGAATGTCGTGGGCGTCCAGAGCTTCCTTCAGCGTCTCGCCGTGGACGGTGGACACGGTCGTGTCGAGCAGCCCCGCGCGGTCGAGTTCGCCGAGGATGGTGAAGATACCGCCCGCGCGGTGAACGTCTTCGACGTGATAGTGCGACGCGGGCGCGACCTTGCACAAATTGGGGACGCGTCGTGAGAGGCGGTCGATGTCGGCCATCGTGAAGTCGACACCGGCTTCTTGGGCAACGGCCAGAATGTGCAACACGGTATTGGTCGATCCGCCCATCGCAATGTCGAGAGTCATCGCGTTCTCGAAGGCTGCGAAACTGGCAATGCTGCGAGGCAAAACCCTCTGATTACCGTCGAGATAGTGTTCCTTGGCCATTTCGACGATCCGCTGCGCGGCGCGTTCGAACAGATTCCACCGCTGCGCATGGGTCGCCAGAATCGTGCCGTTCCCCGGGAGGCCCAAACCGAGGGCCTCGTTCAGACAGTTCATGCTGTTAGCAGTGAACATGCCGGAGCACGAACCGCAGGTGGGACAAGCGGACCGTTCCAGTTGCAGCACCTCGTCATCGCTCACCTTGTCGTCCCCGGCCGCGATCATCGCGTCGATCAAGTCGAGCTTGCGCACGAGACGTTTGCCCTGCGCGTCGTGGGTGCCCTCGGTCTTGCCTGCCTCCATCGGACCACCAGAGACGAAGATGGTCGGGACGTTCAGGCGCATTGTCGCGAGCAACATTCCCGGCGTGATTTTGTCGCAGTTCGAGATGCAGATCAGAGCATCGGCGCAGTGCGCGTTGACCATGTATTCGACGCTGTCGGCGATCAATTCACGACTGGGCAGCGAGTAGAGCATGCCGTCATGACCCATCGCGATGCCATCGTCGACGGCAATCGTGTTGAACTCGACGCCGTAGCCGCCCGCGGCATCGATCACCTTCTTCACGCGTTGTCCGACGTCGTGTAGATGCACGTGTCCCGGCACGAACTGGGTGAAGCTGTTGGCGATGGCAATGATGGGCTTTTCGAAGTCGGAGTCGGTCATCCCCGTCGCGCGCCAAAGCGCGCGGGCGCCGGCCATGTTTCGACCATGTGTGGAGGTGCGGCTTCGATATCCGGACATGGCGGGCAACCTAGTGCTCCGACTGCGGCGACGCAAACTGCTTTTGCGCGCGGCTCGACGGCGTTCCCCCGTGCGGAACCGTCCCGCTGAGAACCCAGTGGAATTCGCCTACAAACGGATCTTGCCGGCGTGCCGAGTCGGAGCGACGCCGGCTCGTTGCCCCCGTTGCTTCGAGGTGCAATCCCTCACTCGAGGTAGCGAGTTCGTTCGGATGGCGTGGGGATACGACAAGCCTCGAGCTTGCCGAACCACGAGTATCGGTTTTTAGCGACCCAGTCGTAGATCGCGTCGCGGAGGGTGTTCGGCAGCACTGAAATCGGAGTGACCAAGCGCCAGATGCCGCCGAGGTATTCCGCGATGCGCAGCGCGCCGTCAGAGCGAGCGTACTGGTGGCCCGCGTCGAGGATGATCATCGTTTCTAGGGCGGCGTCAGGTAAACGATGCAGCAGGCGCTGGCTCGCCTCGCCCTGGAGCGGGGCGAGCTTGAGCATTCCTCGCAGATCTTCCGCTACGATGAGTTGCATCCCGCCATCACACATTCCGCACTCGCCGTCGAAGAACACCACGGGCGGCTCACCTTGCGGCGTTCGTCCTGGCAACCAGTCCAGGCTGACGCAAGCCAACGCCAGCGGTAGCCAGAGCGCAGTGCTCGATGTGCCATGACCACCGAGTAGACCGAGCAGAAGTACTGCGATCAGGCAGGCCGGGGCTAGCACTTTGGTCGGTCCGAGGGCAGCGATCGCTACCACCAGCAATGTCACTACGACGCCCAGTGCGATCGCCAGCGCGGAGTCGTTGTTCGACGCGATCGAAAGCCAGGCCGAGCACAGGGCGACAGCCCACGCCGCCGGGTACCAGTGCGCTGCTGCGGGGAGGCGTTCGGTGTCGGCGAATGCTGCCCACGGTTCGCCTTTGGGGATTGCTGCGACGAGGCCACAGTGAGCCAAGACGATTCCTGTCACCTGCCACGCGCTGTAACCTAGTGCTGTCAGTGCGATCGCGAGTGCTGCGGCGGCTACGCTGAACCAGCGGCGAAAGGCGCCGATCGACAATCCCAGCCCGACCAGGAAAGGCAACACGTGTAGGATGTTCCGGGCTGCGCGGGGAAGGTCCAACCACCCGGTGCTGTCGGCGGTTCGAACGCTCAGCGCGATCACGACGCAGACACCCAAGACGATGCGGTACATCGCGAATTGGTGAGGTGTTGGGGACACTTGCGCGCGTCTGGATGGCGCTAGCCACATGGGATCAAGTCTGCCACGAAACGGCTCGGTCTTCAGCGGCCGTCGCCGTGCGGCCCAAAAATCACGAGTACGTCGATGACATTGTTCACAGGTCGAGGTCGAGGGTAGGCTGCACGATCGGCGCGCCCGGCCCGCCGCTGACGCCTCTGCCTTCGTCGCAGGTCGTACCCGCTTCATTCCACAAGATGGACGCTAGCTCAGGGCCTGGACAACCGTCTGAAATGGGCGCGCAGTCGATGGGTTCGCTCCCGCGCCCTCCTAGGTTCCGCCGAGGCGCCCCTTGGCCCTACGACGCCCGAGGTCACGGAGCCGGGCCGGCCATCGGTGCCTACCGCGATGCGTCCCTCGAACTCGGCGGCTATCGCGATTGCCGTTTTCCCACTCGGATCGAAATGACGTCTCGTGCGGTCATGCCAGGGCGGATTCGTGCCCCGAGTCCATGACGAAAACGCACGAGCCGCGGGTGCGCAGCGACAGTTTGCGGAGCTGCTCCACGCTCACCTCGGCGGGTAGGCCGAAGATGTTCAGATCAGTGTCTTCCGCCGCCTCCAGGGCCTGTTCGAAGTTGCCACAGTCGACGGCCACCTCGCCGTGGGGTAAGCGCGCATCTCGAATGATACGGTGCAAGAAGGTGCGCGCGTGCTCGACGTGTTGTGGGAAGCTGACGACGGTGCGCAGACGCAGGTGCCCGCGCCAGTTGCGGTTGAGCTGGTAGCCGAGAAGCAACGCGACGTCGAGGTTGGCCAGGCGCAAGCCGAGCTCCCAATGCGGCGATTGATCTCGCACCCACACCGTGACGTCGCGTTCGCGCCCTAGCCGAGCCGTCGGGTGCACCATCAGAAACGCGACGGCCATCTGCGATTCGCGCGCGATCGAGATCAGTTGCCGCAACTCGACGTCGCTCCGCCCTTCGACGTTGACGAACAGCACGTTGGGGCGAAAGAAGACGTCCTTGAGAACGCGCGCCGTCATGCGTGTCAAGTCTACGATATCTTTGGCAAAAACGGCCGAAAGCGTGGCGTACAGGCGCGCGCTGCGCAGGCCCTGAACGAACCTGTCCAGGCCATGGGGCGGTCCCTCGTCGGGGCTCTCCGTGAGGTAGTACACCTGAATCGAACCGCGTGGACGAACCATGTCGAGAAGCAGACGGTAGTCCCCACGCAGCTGTTCTTCGCGTTGGATCGGCACCAACACGTCGGGTTTCCACGCCCGTTCGTTGGCGTCGCCGGCGACCCGTTGCGTCTGCCGTGCGGCCCAGTCCGCCATGGCCAGGAAGATCCCGGAGCGAACAGTCTCCCAAGGCGTCTCGAGTTGTTTTCGTTCGAGGTAAACATACAGAGCGACGACCACGCTCAGCGCGACCAAGCCGAACGCGGGGTTGGTGATGGTCATCGCAAACACACTGGCGACCGCACCGATGATCGGAACCCAGACCGGCACGCGAAACGTCGGGCGAAACGAGACCAACGCCAAGCTCTGCTCGATCATCACCACGAGGTTCAGCGTCGCGTAGGTGATCAGGAAGAACATCGTGATCAGTTGGGCGACCGCATTGAGGTCGCCGAGTAACAACGTTCCGCCGACAACCGCACCATTGACCATGGCTGCCTTGCGTGGCGTGTCGGCATCACTCTTGGGGGCGAGCTTGTTGCCCCATGGCACGACTCGGTGCTTGGCGAGTGCCGCCAACACGTTTGGCGCCGCCACCAGGCTGCTGAGGGTCGCCGAGGCGCATGAAGAGAGCAGCCCAATCAACACCGCAGGCCCCCAAGCAGCACGCTCGATCGCGATCATGTAGTCGTTTCGCAACTCGTCGGGGGAGGCGACCACGCTGTACCAGATGATCAGCGTTGCGTACGTCACCAGCGCAGTGCCCCATGCGGCCATCGTTCCGAGCGGCACGCTGCGCCGCGGGTCCTTGAGCTTGCCGGACAGGCTCGCGCCGACCTTGATGCCCGTTCCCGCGGGGAAGAAGATCGCAAACAGCAACCAAATGCTTCCCGCCTCGTAGTTCCCCCACAGCTTCGGTTCGCGAAGCTCGTTCGTCCAGAACCCACCGACCATGCTGCCGAGTGCCACGACGACGCCGACGAGGACGATCAGCTGCAGCCGTAGTACCAGCCGTTCCGAGATCATCGATAGACCGAAAGCGACGAGGTAGACCGCACCCACGACGGCCCACTGGGGGTGGGTCGGAAACAGAAACTGCCAGCCTTCGGCGAAGCCGTAGATGTACAGCGCCGCGCCCATCGATTGAGCGAGATACAGCGGAACTCCGATCGCTCCGCCCGCTTCGAGCCCCAGCGACTGGGAAACCAGGGCAAAGACACCGCCGGCGCGCAACCGGATGTTCGTCGCGACGCTGGACAGCGCCAACGCCGCGGTACCCGTGATGACGAACGTGAGCAGCAGGACACCCAGCGCACCGAGTAGGCCGGCGTTGCCGACGACCCAGCCCATGCGGATGTACATGATCACGCCGAAAAGCGTGAGAATCGTCGGTCGGTATACTCCGAGATAGGTTCCGAACTTGTTCGTGTCGTCGACGGGTTCGACCGCGGAGTACTGCGAACGGCGCTGCACGTCGTCATCGTCCACTTGAGGCAAAGTACCGACCCCGCTCGCTTCTTCCACGAGTACGACCGGAGGGTCCTTGGCGTGTGCGGACATCGAGCGCGAGTCTAACAGCTCGCAAGTGGCGTCGCCGCTCACCGAACGCACTTCTTTGGGAGCTTGTTGCACTTCCCTAAGAGTCGTTCTACTGACACGACCTGCCACCGGTTCAGGCGGTGCCCCTGTGCCGCCCGGAAAACCGGAAAAATCGGCTGAGTCAGGGCGTCTCTTGCCTAGCCCGCTCCTCGTCGCTGGTCCCAGCTTCCGTTACCCTGCAGGCGACGTTTCAATGATGTCAAATGTCGAAACCGCCGTCACGGTGGGTGCGATGACGCGCACATCGGTCACCTCCCGTTTCTGCGCGTGACTCAGGCGGGAGCCTGACTTGGCGGCGGGGCGTACGGCGCCGCGTTGCTAGCGGGACCACAGTCGACCCGTTTCGTGCCAGGTCGGCACAGTGGGCAGCAATGCATTGGGATCTCAGCGAAGCGTCGACAGTCGGCCTAATCAGCGTTGGGCGAGGAACCGTTACATTCGATACGTATGAATGCAACGGGCGCACAGCAATTGGTGCCGCCTGGTCACGTCAACGATCCCCCCGAAGAAGTTGCCGCGGCTGGTCTGGCAGCAATCGTTGGGAAACTGCAGGGCGTCAAGCCGTTCCCTGAGGCTGCTCAGCGACTGTTGCTGCTCATGTGGGATCCAGAACACGATACTGATCGAGTCGTGGAGACCATTCAGGCAGATCCGACACTGACTGCGCGCGTCCTGCGTTTGATCAATAGCGGTGCGTTCGGTTTGCGCCGAAAGTGCGAGTCCGTACGTCGCAGCGTCGTGCTGTTGGGCTCACACCAGGTGGCTCAGATCGCCGTCGCACAGCTCGCGTTGGCGCAGTTTGCCGGCGGGGGGCCCTCGGCCCGACGCATCGCCGATCACTGCCAAGCCGTTGCGAGCCTGTGTCGGCTACTTGCGCGGCGACGCCCACGGTTGCGCAACGTGGACGTGTTTACCCCGGGGATGCTGCACGACCTCGGGAAGCTCCTGATGCTGCAAGTCGACCAGGGAGAATATGAGGAGTTGATCGCGACGTCTCCCGTCGAGCCAGATACCACGAGCCTCCAAGAAGCTGCCAAGTTCGGATACGACCACGCGGTGTTGGCCGAGCACGTGATGAGGCAATGGAAGCTGCCCGATCACCTGTGCGAGGTCATCAGTCTACACCACGACTTCGAGGCCGCTCTGCGACGCTCCGCTTCCGTCGCAGAGAGCGTGGCCGTGCTGAGATTCGCCGACCACCTCAGCTACGTCTTGCCTGGCACCCCTCACGGCGATCCTGAGCAAATCGCGACGTTGGCGGAACTGGAGGAGGCCCAACTGCTGGAGCTGGACACCCATCGCCTGGCCCAACTCTGGCCAAGCCTGTTCGAAGCGCTCAGTTGAGCGTTCCAAGGGTGCCGTGGGCGACGCTCAACTCCTCGAACTCAGCTCCAAGAAAGAGCGAAGCGCCCCGTCGATGTGAGCGTCGGCTCCGCTCGTATCGAGTTGAAGGTAGCGCTGAACTTCGTTGGGGTCGGGAGGGTGCCAGCTGTCGGCAAACTCGTCGTACACTTCGACGCGGCCGTCGCTCACGCTGTTCGTTTTCGCGCGCTCGTGCAGGCGGTTCAGGGCGACATCGCGCGGGACGCTGCAGTTGACGAAATAGGATGGAACGCCGCATTGCTTCGCAAGGGTTGCGATTTGGGCACGCGTCGCGGCGGTGCGAAAGCTCGCATCGATGATCACGCTGCGACCACTGTTCAGGACGACCTCGGCGCGCCGAAACACTTCGTCGTACACTCGAGCACTGAACGCTTCGTCGTACGCTCCGCTGAAAGGGGCGCTACGGATTGGTGTCAGAACTTGCTGCCCCAGCAGTTGCTTTCGGGTCCGGTCCGTATCCACACAGGCGCAGTTGAGCATGCCACGAAGGCGTCGCGCCGTCGTGCTCTTGCCAGAAGCAATCAGACCGCCAATGGCTACGAGCACGGGCGATTCGAGGTTGGGGCGCTGGGCGGCGAGGGCGTGCAAGTAGTACGTTCTCGCGTTCTCGCTGGCGCCGGCTCGTGCTCTGGGTGACGCCCCTTCGTCTTCGCAAAGGAAGCTGGCTACCTTTGCCCGGACGTAGGCGCGATAGGCCTCGTAGAAGTCTACCAACGCGTAAAGGTCGTAGTCACCGCTGCTTTGGGCGTAGCACGACAGCAAATGCTCGGCGTAGTCCGCTCGCCCGTGGTGGCGCATGTCCATCGTGAGGAACGCGAGGTCCGCGCAGACGTCGCCATAGCGAAATCGGTCGTTGAACTCGATGCAATCGATGATGCTCAATTCGGTGCCGCGAAAGTAGACGTGCTCGAGGCGCAGATCACCATGCCCGTCGCGGATCCGACCCTGTTCGATGCGCTGGTCGAACAGCTCTTGGTGCGACTCGAGAAACCCCAGCTGGGCTGCTTCGATCTGGGCCTCCTGTTCGGAGGTGATGTGTTTCGGCGCCAGGTTCCGGGTTTGGTCGAAGTTCTCTCGTACGTTCTTGCGTATCGAATCGACTCGACCAAACTCGTCGATGGCCGACGAGCGTTCAGCGCCGGCGTGAAATCCAACGAGTTCATCGGCGATCCGCTCGACGTGTGACAGCTCGAGCTGCTCGGCCTTCAGCAGGTTGTCCGCACGAGTGGCGTCATCGAGCCGCTTCATTCGCACGGCGACATCGACCACGCGACCCGAACCGCCGACGTGGTGGATGCCGTCCGAATCCACGGTGATGGGAACGACGGCTTCGTACGTTTGGGGGCAGAGACGTCGATTGAGCACTAGCTCGCTTTCGCAGGCGGCTTGGCGCCGTTCGATCGTGGAGAAGTCCAGAAAGCCGAGATTGACCGGCTTCTTCAGTTTCAGCACGTCGTCTTTGCCGAGCAGGACCCACGAGATGTGTGTCTCGATCAACTCCCGCCCCGGTGAGAGGTCTTCGAGCAGCGTGCCCACCGTCACACTCTCATCGAGTAAGCCGTGGGCAGGTCTTCGAAGGCCATCGCGACGTCCGGGTTCTTGATGGCGCCGCCGCGCATGTTCAGCGCTGATCGGTGGCCGGCGCTTTGGGCGGTGAACGCGTCGACGCCAAGACGTGCCAGCTGCCGCACATAGGGAAGTGTTGCGTTGCAAAGTGCATGGGTGCTCGTTCGGCCGACGGCGCCGGGCATGTTGGTGACGCAGTAGTGTACGACGTCGTCGACGACATATGTGGGGTCGTGGTGCGTCGTGGGACGCGCCGTTTCCACGCAGCCGCCTTGGTCGATACACACGTCGACGATGACGCTACCCGGCTTCATACGCCGGACTTGATCCGCGGAAATCAGACTGGGTGCACGTCGCCCGGGCAAGAGTACCGCGCCGATCACGAGATCTGCCTGGGTGATGTATTCTCCGATGGCGTGCGGATCGGAGTAGATGGTGGTCACGTTTGGGGGCATCACCACATCGAGCTCCCGAAGGCGATCCAAGTTTACGTCCATGATGACGACGTTTGCGCCGAGCCCGGATGCGATCTTTGCTGCGTTGCTGCCCACCACGCCAGCGCCGAGCACCAAGACGTTGCCCGGTTCGACTCCGGGCACGCCGCCAAGTAGAATACCTCGCCCCATCATCGGGCGTTCCAAGTACTTCGCTCCGGATTGGATCGACATGCGTCCCGCGACTTCGCTCATCGGAGTCAACAGGGGTAGGCGGCCGTGTGGGTCGACCAGTGTTTCGTACGCGACCGCTGCGTACCCCGCTTCGAGTGAGGCTTCTGTCAGCGCGCGGGAGCCGGCGAAGTGGAAGTATCCGAACACGGTATGAGACGGACTCAGACGTGCAATCTCGTCGGCTTGCGGCTCCTTGACCTTGACGATCAGGTTCGCGCGTTCGAACAGCTTCTCGGCTGAGTCGACGATGGTTGCGCCGGCGGCTTCATACTCTTCGTCGGTTAGGCCGCTCCCTTTGCCCGCCCCGCTCTGAACGAGAACCTGATGTCCATCTTGGACGAGCAGGTGCGCTCCGACAGGTCGAAGGGCGACCCGGTACTCGTCTGGTTTTATCTCCGTGGGGATGCCGACAATCATGAAAGAGTTGTGCTAGCCAGCGATGCGTTTGGCAAGATCGTCCACGCGCATCTCCGCTTGCGAGGTTTGCGAGCGCAACCGGTGCGCGGCCGTGACGCGGCCGCTCGGTTTCGCGACGATGGAGAGGCGCCCCAAGGATGCCAGACCAGCCCGTCCGAGTGTTTCTCGACGGCATCCGACACCGATTCATCCGGAGGGGACGTCGAAATGAATTCCCTGTGCCAGGGGGAGGTCCGAGGAGAAGTTCACCGTATTGGTGGCGCGGCGCATGTAAGCCTTCCAGCTGTCCGAGCCCGATTCCCGGCCTCCGCCTGTGTCCTTCTCACCCCCAAACGCCCCGCCGATCTCGGCACCGCTCGTGCCGATGTTGACGTTGACGAGGCCGCAATCGGAACCGCAGGCCGAGCAGAAGCGTTCTGCCTCACGCAGGTCGTTGGTGAAAATCGCCGAGCTCAGCCCCTGCGGCACGTCGTTGTTCATCGCGATCGCCTCGTCGAGAGTCGTGTAGCGATGCACGTAGAGGATCGGCGCGAAGGTTTCCGTGCGAACGATTTCAGTCTGGGGGCTGATGTCCACCAGTGCCGGCTTCACGTATGCCCCGCCGTCCGGTGTGCCCGTCGCCGCCCCGCCTCCCCAGATCGTTGCTCCCGCTTGCTTGGCCTGCATCAGCGCGCCCTGCATTCGTGCCGCGGCTTCTCCATCGATGAGCGGGCCCACGAGCGTGGTCGGCTCCCGCGGGTCGCCAATCGGAAGCGACTCGAATGCGCGGCGCAGGCGCCCCAAGAGTTTTTCGGCGATGGATTCGTGCACGATCAGTCGACGCAACGTCGTACAGCGCTGACCCGCGGTGCCCACCGCTGCGAACACGATCCCGCGCAGCGCCAAGTCGAGGTCCGCGCTCGGCGCCACGACGACGGCGTTGTTCCCGCCCAGCTCCAAGAGCGACCGACCCAGCCGCGCAGCGACGGCTTGGCCCACTGCGCGACCCATCGCCACCGAGCCCGTTGCAGAGATCAGCGGCATGTCTTTCGATTCCGCCAGCGCTTGCCCGACGTCGCGGCCACCGACCACGACGCTCGAAATGCCATCGGGTAGACCGGGCACGCGAGCGTGCGCCCGCATCGCGAGTCGTTGGCAGGCCAATGCGCAGAGCGGCGCTTTCTCCGATGGCTTCCACACCACGGGATCGCCACAGACCCAGGCGATTGTCGCGTTCCACGCCCACACCGCGACGGGGAAGTTGAACGCGGATATCACCCCCACAGGGCCCAGGGGATGCCACTGCTCGGTGAGGCGATGCTGTTTGCGCTCGCTTGCCATGACGCGACCGTCGAGCTGTCGGCTCAAGCCGACGGCGTAGTCACAGATGTCGATCATCTCCTGGACTTCGCCGAGACCCTCTTGGAGGATCTTGCCCACCTCCAAAGTGACTAGGTAACCGAGAGCCTCTTTCTCTTCGCGCAACACGTTGCCGAACTGACGGACGAACTCGCCACGCAGTGGGGCGGGCACCACGCGCCACTGCGTGAAGCTGGACTTCGCGGCTCGGGTCGCCACGCCCAGCTGCTCGACGCTCGCCTGTGAAAGACGCGCGAGCTCCTGACCGTCGATGGGGGAGGTGATCCGGAGTTCAGCACCGGTCCCTTCCGTGCACACATGACCGATGTCGAGGGCACGCAGCGGTCGATCGAGCCCCAGGCGGGCCATGCAGTCGTCGAGGTTCATGGTGTCTCCTGATCGTTTTGCTCGCTCGCTCCCCAAGCGAATCGTGATGACGTCTGCGAGCGGTAGTAGCGGCCGAAGCGGTTGTCGAGGAAGCCTTCGAGATCAATCTGCTCCTGTTTGACGAATCCGGTGCCCTCGAGGCTGCCGTCGCATACCATGTCGAGCACGGCGCAGATCCCGGCACCGGTCGTGATTTGAATGGCGCTCCAGTTCTCTCCCAGCACTTGTTGGTGGTAGATCTTTCGGGCGTCGGTCAACTGGACGTACTGCCCGTTGCGCCAACCGTTGACGGTGCAGAACACGACGACGACGTCTTGAAACGTCACCGGGACTGCCCGCTCCAAGATTTGCTTGAACTGTTCACGGTGCTCGGCAAATCGAAGCTCGTTGACCAAGAACGCCATCAGGTCCCGGTGCCCCTGATAGCGGATCGTCTTGTAGTTCAACTCCCTCACTCGGCCGTCGAAAGTCTCGCACAACGAGCCGAGGCCTCCGGACGTGTTGAACGCCTCGTAGCGGACACCATCGAGGGAGAAGTGTTCGAGCCCTTCGAGCGGCAAGACCATGCTTCGTTTGCCGTCGTGGATCGCTTCGCACTCGTTGCAGTATTCGTTGATGAGGCCGTCCGTCGACCACGTCAGGTTGTACTTCAGGACGTTGCTCGGAAACTGCGGCAGCGCGCCGACGCGCATGAAAACCGTGTCGAGCTCATCGAGAGATTGCGTCAGCGCGTGCGCGGCGATCGAGACGAAGCCGGGTGCGAGTCCGCATTGAGGCGCGAAGACCTGATTGGGGCGCGCCTCACGTGCGATGGCCCTCACGCGCCGCGTCGTTTCGACGTCTTCGGTGAGGTCGAAATAGTGCGCGCCTGTTTGAAGCGCTGCTTCCGCAACTGCCGGGTTGAAGCGGAAGCTCAACGCGGACACCACCGCGTCCATACCGGTCATCGCGTCGCGCAGTTCGCCGGCGTGATTCGCGTCGACTCGCAGCGTCTTCACGGAACTCTGTTTGGCGACCCGTTCCAGCGAGAGCTCGTCGTGGTCGGCCACGGTTACCTGATAGTCGCCGGTGCTCGTCAGGAGCTTCGCGATCATGCGTCCGATTTTTCCTCCGCCTAGCACTAGGATTCCTCGCACTTTGCTTCTCCTTGCCGCGCATCGGCTGCGGCCTCAAATCGATCGTTGCGTCCGTTCAGTGGCGTCGTTTGTTTCCTGGGGCTATCAATGGTGCCGCGATGGTCACGCGGTGGTCGTCGTTCGTGTTTCGGCGGCGTCTCACGATTCTTGTTCCAACCCTGGGAGCGCCGGTGTGCCCATCTCTGCCATTCGCCGCATATCCCGCAATTCCAGGACCCGCCTACAAGTCTGACGGACCGACACGATGCGAGCAAAGTTCAGTGGTTGCACTTCTCCCGTGGCCAAGCGATCCAGCCTGACCGCGTGTTCGCATACGATTGAGCGGAATTGGGCATTCCGTTCCAATCGATTTTCCCAACTTGGGTCGAACTGGCGATTGACAGGGCCACGTGACTCACTCGCCTTTGCGCGTTGGTAATGCAGCGCGTATGCTGAAGTCGACTTATCGCCGCTGCTCACACCACGTGGATGCTTGACGCTGGTGGGGCAATGGCGCTGCAGGATTTCGACACGCCTCGCGCGTGTATCGCTTGCACTGAAAAATCCCCCTGGAACACCACTGGCACACAAAACAGTGAGGTGTCCTACATGTGGGGATGGCTCCATGTGAATGCTCACTAATCCTGCTGGTGCGGGCACTTACAGGTTAACCTCAGGGTCGTTCGGCCGCCGGGGTGTTGCTCGATGGTCCGCGGATTGGCTTTTGGACAACGAACTCTGGTACTCGGGAATACTTCCAGGCATGGTGCGGTTGGCGACTGACGAAACCCGGCGGTGTCGGGTTTTCGGTGGGGTCAGCGCGAGAGGGAACTTGAAGCAACGAACAATGCACGACGCGGCTCGAGACTACAGAGCACAACATTCCACCCCCTCCTCGAGCCAGGCGCTCGAGGCAGCTCTCGATCTTTCCGACGGCACCTCGTCAATCGTCGTGCTGCAAGGTGGCAAGGGCGCGTGGGCAAGCTTCTTGCCCAGCGTTCTGGTGGGGCAACACGCCGTGCTGATGCTCCGTCAGCGCAGTGGCGAGGACTTGGAAGAGCTGAGGGGTCGGGTTCTGCGCCGGCTCGCGAACGCAGAGCAGCCGACACAGCGGTTGCTGTGGGTAACGCCACCAGACATCGATGGCGCGGCGCTCGCCGAGATTCGGGAAAGCCTCTACGATTTTTGTCTGCCCATGCGAGAGGTGCTGCTCGTCTCCGGCGACGACGTACTGCTGCTCAGTGGCGGCAACGAAGTGACTCGATTTCGAGTCTGTCTCGGAGGGGAGATAGACACCGTAAGTGAACGACCGGTGCAAGAGCAATCCGCCGTGCGCTGGGAAGCACCTCGCGACGACGAGCAGTTTCGCATCGCCTGAGCCCAGCCGGCGGGCGGTATCAGTTTCGGCAGACTTGCAAACGACGGGGCAACTGGCTCAGGTGAGAGAGAGCGGCGAATCCGAGGGCGGCGATTCGTGGGCGTTCCCGTGGCTGCGGGGCGAGCTTCCGCCCTGACGTCGCGGAATCGGCCAGCCCGCGGCCGCCGAGGGGGTGGGTGGTGAAGATACT
>QJWJ01000282.1 GCA_003235365.1 Deltaproteobacteria bacterium | reverse complement strand
CTTCCAGGGTCCACTCAACCCGTCCTACTACTCGCCGGGCTTCTACCGCGCGTTCGGCAGCGGTTGGGATAATGTGATCACGGGCACTGGCAACGCGGTGAAGAGCTGTCAGGGCGCCTGGAGCGGTCTCCTCCCCGACTGGTGTTCGGGCAGCGGCAGCAGTTGGTCTCCGTCGGCGTCGCCGGGCCAGCAAAATGCGACGGAGCTATGTGAGGGCGGTGGTGCCTGCATGGCCATGGACGCCGCGCGCATTGGCTGGCGCCTCGGTTTCGACGCCTGCCTCGGGGGTGACACCAGCGTCCTCAAAGCATACATCGATGCCATCAAGTCCAAGGGCGGGATCGACAATGGCGCCCGCGTGGACCTGCTGAAGACCGGCTGGAACCAAAGTGGGCCAATCAACAGTGCCGTCGATTTTACCATCGCCTTCATCGGCCCGGTCGGAGTCGGCGCAATGGGCCTCAAAGACAACGTCACCTACGAGCGCGCGTTCAACACCGTGCTCGATGTCATTGAACGGCCCGAGTTCTACCGCACCTACTACCAAAGCTCGGTCGGCCTGCTCTCACTGATGATGATGAGCGGCAACTGGCCGATGCCGTAATCCCGCCCCCCAAACCCAGTTCCGCAGAAACCCGGGAGTCCGAGCGCAGCACGACGCTCGGGCTCCCTTCGTTCGGCTCTCCGCAAGCATCTCCATGAAGACCCTCAACCTGGCCTCTCGAGCATCTCTGTTGTTGTTCTCGTTGTGCGCGTGCAGCGCCGAAGAAGGGGGGGGTTCGACCAACACGGCCCCAACCCAACCGGTCGCAGCCCCCACGCAACCCGCGGCGGCCCAGACCCAGCCCATGACGGCGGCGACGCCCGCCGCGACGGGCAAGACGCCGATGACTCCCCCGTCGCTCGACCCCTTCGCGACGGCTTGCACGGGAACGAACGCCAAGGGCATCAGCAACGACAACACCCAGTTCCCCGGCGTACAGGGTCTGTACTTCTACTCAGACCAGGCGACCAAAGAGGGCGACACCGACAAAACGACGACGATGTGCGTCGACCCCACTCAGCCCGGAGCGATCTGCATCAGCGGTATTGGCGCGGACTCGAGCAACGGCCTCGAAGGCGGTGACTACGCGCACTGGGGTGCGGGGCTCGGGTTACAACTCGCGGTCACGAACTCTGGCGGCGTCGTGCAAATGCCCTTCGACGCCACGGCGCTCGGCCTGGCTGGCTTTCGCCTGTTCATCGCCGGCGTGACCCCAGAGACGGCCGCGATCCGCATCCAGGTGTCGATGGTCGACGACCCGAACATCCTCGAAGACAGCAAGAACCTGCAGCAGAACGCGTTTCTCGAAGGGGTCGACGAGGCCAACGACCTGACCGAAAGTGGCATGATCGAGGTGCGCTTCGCCGACTTGAAGTTGCCCTCGTGGACGAACGTCGTCGATACGATGCTGCCCTTCGATCCCACGCGCATGCATTCGCTGCAATTTCAGGTGGTCACCGAGCCCGGCACCGCCCACCCGTACAGCTTCTGCATCGCGGATCTCGAGTGGTTCGACGAAGCGGGCAACACGGTGGCCGTCCCCGTCCCGGTCATCCCGGACGAAACGATGCCTGCCGCCACCGCGACCACGCCGGTCGATCCGGCGCCGGCTCCCACGGACCCCGCCCCGGTGGCAACCGACCCCGCGCCAGCACCCACGGACACCGCGCCTGCCGCGACGGACACGGCGCCCCTGCCGACCGATACGGCGCCGATGCCGACGGACACCGCCCCCACCTCCGACACCGCGCCGCCGGCATCGACGGCAACGCCCCCGTAATTCGCGATCCACATCCGAGGGGTTTGGGTCGAGCACTGCTGCGCAGTGACGGCTCATCCCTTGGGTGAACGTCGGACCGCAGCATCGGGGCGACGGCCGCAGGTCGCCTATTGCGCGCACCGCAAGCAACCCCGACGTTCATTGCGGTGCGCAGCCCTTCGCGTTCACTCGTCTCGGAGAACCACCCGCTCCCAGAGCACGCGAAGCTCGAGTTCGATGGCATCGAACGGCTCGGCTCGAACGAGGGCATCGTCACGCCACACACCCATCACACTCCACCTGCCATCCTGCAGGCAAAACGCCTCGAGCGTGCGCTGCAACGGATCGACCAGCCAGACCCAGCGCACCGCTTCCCGCGCGTAAATCGCAAGCTTGTCACTGCGATCGTACTTCGCCGTGCGAGGACTCAGGACTTCGGCGATCCAGTCGGGGCTCAGTGTGAAGAATGGGTCGTCGTCGACAATTTCCGGCATGCGGTCCACGCGCCACGCCGCCAGGTCGGGCACGACGATGTCCTCCCCGAGATGCACCTCCGGCTCATCGAGGATGACCCACCCCCCGGGACCGCCACGCCCCCGCTTGAAGGGCGGGCCAAGCTCTTCGCCCAGCGCGGCGGCGGCGACAGCGTGCGGCTTGCCGGGCCTCGGGTTCAAGTACAGCTCGCCGTCGAGCACCTCAGCCACCAAGTGCTCCGGCGCAGCGAGGACGTCCTGGTAGCCAGCGCGCTTTTTCGCTGGGGCGGTCATTGCCAAGACAGTCTACGGCACTTTGACGTCGTTTCCCAATCAGGCCGCCAACCAGCGATCATCAGCGGTAGACGTAGACGGCGCCGGCGAAGCTGGCTTCGTTGTTGTCCTGATTGCTACCGCCGGTACCCGTAGCGTTGCTATCTTCGCCAGGGGCTCCGACCGCCAGTGTGCTTCCATCACCGGACAGCGCCACGGACGCACCGAAGTAGTCCGATTGCTCGGCGTTCTCCGCTTTCACATACGAATGCTGCGACCATATGTCTCCGTCACGAACGAAAACGTACGCAGCGCCCGAATCCGGCAAGTCGTTGCCCGCGTCCTCTGAGCGCGAGAAGGCGAGAGCGCTGCCATCCTCGGAGAGAGCGCCCACCGCTAACGTATCGCCGTCGGTTGACAACGAGATCGAAACGCCGAAGTTGTCGAACTCGCCTGCGTTGGAGGCTTTCAAGAACGCTTCCTGAATCCATCCTTGGGGGGACC
>QJWJ01000439.1 GCA_003235365.1 Deltaproteobacteria bacterium | reverse complement strand
GCCGATCGCCGCTGGCGACGGGCTCGAGGTCCTGTACACCTACGATAGCTACCAGCCCCCGCAATCGGGCAACGACGGAACCGTCGCTACCGAGTGCGACCCATCTGGTGCCAACGAAACCTGGGCCGCCGGTCGACTCACCCGCGTTCAAGACCTGGGGAGCGACAACATCACCATCTTCGATGGTCGCGGCCGCGCCACGTGCGCGACTCGACGAATCATCGCCCCATCGACTCCGACCTCATCTCTCCCCGCCCCTGGATTCACTGCGCGCTATACCCCCCGCTGGTACGCCCAAAACTACACCTACGACGCCGCGGACCGCACAATCTCCGAGACGACGGGAGTCGAAACCCTCCGCGATCCCGCCAGCAACGAAAGCACCGTCGAAACCCACTACACGACCCGCGGCACCATCAAGTCGGTTACGAGCTCCTACGGGGACGGCAAGCTAGTCAACCGGATCGACCGCACTGCGGACAACCTGGTCACCCTGATCGAATACGGCGACATCGCCGCCACCACCACCACCACCACTTTCGACGACCGTCGCCGCATTCACACGCTGCTCACGGTGCGTGCAATGCAGGGCTGGCCGGAATCCCCCGAGCCCGGCACACAGCAGAGCGTGCTGCAAGACGAGCAGTACTTCTACGACGTCGTCGGCAACCCAATCGAGATCCGCGATCACCGCATGCCCGACGAGTGGCCCGCCGGAGCCAAACCCGTCCACCGCAAGCTGCAATACGACGACCTGTATCGCGTCAAACGCATCGACTACGAATACTCCACCGGCGACGACAACTGGGAAGACCCCTTCGAGGCCGAGTTCGACCCAAGCATCCCCGAAGATCCCCGCCGCGGCAAACCCAGCCCCCACGTCGCCTTCGCCAAGCGCGTGCTTTGGCAGAGCTACCAGTACGACTGGCTCGGTAACAACATCAACACGGATGACGACGCCCACGGCTTCTACGATCGAAGTCTCGGCGAGATCGACACCGGCACGACTGCTTCAGCCAACGGCCCCTACCAGCTCGCGGCCGCCGACAACACCGGCGCCGGCAATTCCCCCGATAACCTCAACCGCACCGGCAAGCTCGTCACCACGTACGACGACGCCGGTAACCTAGAAACGCTGTTCGTCCAACGCGGCAACGGCCCTTGCATCGGCTCCCCCGACTGCAGCCAAGCCTTCCGCTACACCTGGGACGAGCTCGGTCGCCTGCAACGCGCCCGCCGCTGGGACGTCGAGGCATCAACGTACCCCACCGTCCCCACCGACGACAATTCAGCCGCCGCCCACCTTCAATACCACTACGGCGCTGGCGACAGCCGCGTCCTGAAGACGGCGCTCGACCCCGGTCAGCAAGATCCCACTCTCGCTCGACGCCACACCGTCTACATCTTCCCCAGCCTCGAGCTCCGCCGGGCGACCTTCGACACCGACGACACCCCCGGTGACTTCACTCGCGACGCGAGCACGGAGGTCGGCTACCTCTTCGCCAACGGCGTCCGACTAGCCCGCCTGGTCCAAGAGCCGCTGGATTCCGCCGGAATTGTACAAGACCTCCGCGTCTTCTTCGAACTCGGCGACCACCTCGGCTCCCACACCCTCGCCCTGGACAAGGCCACCAGCGAACTCGTCGAACGCTCCACCTACCAGGCCTACGGCGGCGCCGAAAGCTCCTACCGCCCCGACAAATGGGGCTCATTCCGCGAGGATTACCGCTTCACGGGCAAGGAAGAGGACGTCGAGGTTGGGCTGGTGTACTTTGGGAAGCGGTACCTGAACGTGCAGCTGCAGCGGTGGGTGAGTGCGGATCCGTTGGAGATCCATTCGGCGGGCGAAGCTGATGCGAACTTGTATGCGTACGTTTCGGGGCGAGCGCTTCAGGCGATCGACCCATTGGGGCTGGAGGAAGACAACGAGAGGCTTGTGTCGTTTGAGGCGAATCAGTCGCTAGAATCGGGGGAGGCCGGTGATCAGGGTGGTAACCAGACAGCACCACAGACGGACTACGGTCACCGAATAATGCTGAGGGCGGACGTCCCCGGCGACAGTGCGCAAGTTGGAGGCGCTAGAAGCGATGGCATTGACTTCGGGCACTCGTACGTAGTTTTGGATTCCGCCCAAGGCGAACAGGCTTTTGGCCTCTATCCGAAAGTCACGCCGATTACGCCGAGCGACGCGAAGCAACCAGTCGCAGGCGTCGTCAGAACCAACCAGTCCAACCCGTCAGAGCTTCACCATGAATTCGAGGTTGAAGCAACGTTCGAGGTGTCACCGGAGCAATTCGAGCAGGCTTTGCAATTTGCAACAGACAGTGTGAAAAGCCCCCCCAACTGGAGCACTGGCTACGCATGCACGGCCTTCGCGCTAGACGTGGCGGTACGAGCCGGCGTGGACGTTAGTGTCCCGGCTGAAACCGCGATAGTAAACTCGACGTTCGGCTGGGAGGTTACCACACAGTATCCTCAAGACTTGGCGATCGAGCTGCGCGATAACTACCAAGGGACGGTCACGGATTCGAACTCGGCCAACGAAAGCAGTAGCAGCAATGCTGGAAGCCTTGATGAAGACTAACTTGCCCGTGCTCCGTGAAGCTGCATGACCATGGATAAAAGGGTTGACAGGTCCGGACGTCGAGTACAGATGATGGTAGGCGCGCTGTGTATCAGCTGGGGCATCTTGCTAATCTACCTTGCCTGGCGCTTCGCTCGATTGGGCAATGCAGAGCTGCACTTTTTCAGCGGATCGTTTCTGTTGGCCGCGCCGCATGATTCGCTCGCTGGGCTGTACTTCGCTGGTTTTGTGCTGGCGGGCTTCGTGCGTCAATCGTGGACTGGACGAATATTGCTCTTCCTATTGGCAAGCGCGGTTGCGCACATTCTTTGGACGGCTTGCACCCCTTCAGGACGAGGTATAATGGACGGTCGACTCATCACGGTCTTTCTTATTGCCCATGACATCGGGCGAGCGGCGATTTGCGGGGGGCTGGTGCTGTTGATTCACCAGCCGCATCATCGACGTCGACTCGACGACGAGCGCCACTG
>QJWJ01000196.1 GCA_003235365.1 Deltaproteobacteria bacterium | reverse complement strand
TACGGGCGCCGCGGGAGCGGATCAACCGCCCAGAAGAGCGGCCGTCGGGGTGAAAGACGCGGTTCAACCGCCCAATTTCCCCTCTCGGGGGGTCACCCGCGGGCGGTTGATCCGCGTTCTCGTCCCCAGGGCAGTGTCCACGGGGCGGTTGATCCGCGCCGGGTCGCCGCTCGTCAGGCCGATTTGGGCGGTTGAACCGCCCCGACGAGCCGAGGTGGCGCATTGGGGCGGATCAACCGCGCCGCGGTGTCGAGCCGTTCGACTGGCGCCTCTCCATGCTAGCGTAACGCTGGAGATGTTCCCGGTTCGCCGCCACCACCGCTACACCTATGCCGAGTACGTCGCGCTAGAAACGCAGAGCTCGACGAAACACGAGTTCCTCGACGGCGAGATCTACGCCGTGGCTGGCGGCTCCGAGGAACACTCGGCCCTTGCTGCGGAGGTTCTGCGCATTCTTGGCAACGCGGTCACCGCTCGCCCCTGTCGAGTTCACACGTCAGATCTACGCATCTATGTCGAGGCAGTGGGGTTAGCGACCTTCCCCGATGGCGCGGTGATATGTGGGCCGCTGCAACAACACACGGCGAGTCCCAACGCCACGGCCACGAACCCTCTCGTGCTGCTCGAAGTGACCAGTGACGCCTCCGAGCAGTACGACACGGAAAGCAAACTGGACTACTATCGCACCATCCCCACCTTGCGAGACTACGTCATCGTTTCGCACCGTGAGCGGCGCCTGACCGTGCACAGCCGCGGCGATGACGGGTCATGGGTCGTCCGCGTTGCGACGGCCGGTGGACAGGTTGCGGTCGAGAGCGTCGGTGCGGTGCTCGCGGCGGATGAGGTGTATCGGGGCAGCTCGATCGGGTGAGGCGTGCGGACGTCCACGGCGCCAGCACTGCAGACTCGTTCCGTCGTATTTCTGGCGGAACGGTGTCGTGTTACCAGCGGCGAGCGGCGGTCCCATTTGCGCCGGGTTCATCGGCGACCAGGTGACCATGCCGTTGGTAACTCCTCGCCCGCCCTTCGAGTTGAACCCTGAGCGTGTTGGCCGGGACATAGACCTTGAAACACGCTCCGGGCTCGACGGCTCGGTCGATCTCGATGCGACCCGAAAGGCGCTCTACCTCCGCCTTTAGCGCTGCCAGGCCGATGCCTCGCCCGGAGACGTTCGAGGTTTCGCTCCGCGTCGACAGTTCGGGTGCGAACAAGGCATCGGTGAGCGCTTGGTCGGAGCCGAGCGGAAGACCGTGGCCTTCCGCGAGTCCTCTTACGCGCTGCCAGTCGATGCCGCGCCCATCATCTCGGACGGTGATACAAACCTCCCCGTCGATGTAGTTTGCCGATAACCACAGGCACGCAGGCCCTTTGCCAGCGGCACTCCGGTCCTCTGGAGGTTCCAGTCCGTGGTCGACGGCATTGCGAACCAGGTGAACCAGGGCACTGAACAGTGGTGCACCGCGCTCACTATCCGTCAACAGGCCCCCATCGTCCAGCTCGACGTTCAGCTTGCCCTTGCCCAAACGCGTCGCAAGAGCCCGTGCATTGTCAGCGAGGCGCCTGAGCGGAACGCCCAGCGGTTCCAGCCACAAGCGTTCGATGGCGCTGGACGCCTCTCGAAGAGACATGCCGGAGTCGAGCTGCTGGGATAGAGCCCTCAGTACCGTGCGCGGGACCTCGACGCGATGGCGGGCGTCGCTACCGGTGATGGATTCGAGGGTGTCGCGGAGAAAGGTGAAGCGTTCCACCACCGCGGTGGTGTGCTTTCCACTCACTTCGTCGAGGATGGCTTGCTCCGCGTCGTGGCAGGCTTCTGCGAGCAGCGAGAAGCCGAACGACGACGCGTTACCCTTGAGCGTGTGCAGGTTGCCCATCACCTCGTTCCTCGGCGTCGACGAGTTCGACAGGGGTGCCAGCAAGGTCTCCCCCTCTGTGAAGAATTCGAGAACCCCGTTACGGTCCATCGAGAGGTTGCGACAGAGCTCGAGTACGTCCCTCTGTTTGGCTTCTTCCCGCGCCCGCCTCAGGGCATCGGTGACGTCGTCGATGACGATGAGCAGCCCCGCCAGCTTGCCCGCGACGTGAATCGGCTCGTAGCTGAACGATAGGTGTCGTGTGTCGTGGGTCAGCGCATCTGGAAATTGAGCGAGGAGAAGCTTTTCGGGGAGGCGGCTTTCGCGCAATTGCTCGAAGGCGAGGTCGAAACGATCGGCGAACTCGGGATCGATGACTCTGACGTATCGTTGGAAGGTCGTCTTCGGTTCGAAGGGGCCCAACCACGTTGCGACGGCCCGCGAGTGCTCGGACGCGAGTCGACCGTCGAGGTCTACGGTCAGCAGACCTTGCGTCACGTTGTCCAAGACTCGCCGCATGTCGTCGTTGCGCTCGGACAACTCGGCGGTTCGCTCAGCCACCCGACGTTCGAGGTTCTCGTTGGCCGCTTCGAGCTGGTCGTAGAGGCGCGCGTTCTGCAGTGCCACCGCAGCATGGCCGGCCAGGAACTCCAGTCGTTCGATGCGAGCGGCGTTGAAAGCCCCCGTGGCGGTGACGTTCTCCAGGTACAAGACACCGATGAGCTGACCTTGGTGATTGAGGGGGAGACAGGCGAGCGACTTGGTCTGATGCTCAGCGATGAACGGGTCCTGCGCAAAGCGGTTGTTGGCCGAGGCGTCGTCGAGCGTGACGGCGTCCAACGTACGCGCGCAGTAGCGAACGACCGAGACGGCGAGGATGCGTGTGGTGTCCAACGGTTCGTTGACGTTGACGCGGACCTCCTCCGCAGGCTCCACGCTCAGTGTGGCGCGTACGTGGAGGCCACCCGGCTCTGAAACCAGCAAGACCCCCCGAGTGGCGCCCGCGTTTTCGACGAGCAGGTGCATCAGCCGTTCGAGCAGCGGCTCCAGGCGGATCTCGCTGGCAATGGCGTTGACGGCCCGCATCGCCGATGTCAAGTCGAGGCGACCGCCGACGAGGCGATCTCCCGCGTTGGCGGAACCGCGTGAGCTCGTATCGTAGGACCTCGTATCTTGCAGCGTCCTTTGCCACTGGTTCTCGACTCGCGCCAGCTCTGGGTATTGTTCACGAAGCTGACGGACCTTGCCCACCGCTCCCCACGCCTCGTAGAGCTCAGCAGCCTGTCGCAGGTTCATGGCTGCGCTCGGCTGCCGACCTTCGCGAGCGTGGAAGCGCCCCAGTCGTTCGTGAGCCAAAGCCACGTAGTGGACCATCATGGAATGATTCGCGGCCGTGACGGCACGCTCATAGGCATTCAGCGCGCAGACTGTATCCCCTCTGGCCGCGAAGAGCTCCGCGCGCAGGAGCTCTGCCAGCGCAAGGAAATTTTGGGGGCACCATTGGATCCAGGCATCGAAGTTCGCGAGATCTGCTTCCACTTGGGCCAACAGCTCACCCCGCCGTGGTTGTTCCGCGTCCAATGCCAACTGGGCGCTGGCCATGCCATGGTAGAAGACGTAGTCGACCTTGAACGCGACCGCTGGAGGGGGGACGACCTGCTCCGTGATGTTGCGAGCCGCTGTCATGTCGCCAAACAGGTAGCGCACCATCGCCTTGATTACACCGTAGTGTGCCTTGACGGGCGGGGGAGCTTCGTTCTCGAACGCCTCTTCTGAAAACCCAGAGCCATCCATCGAGCCTGGGGTTTCGGTCTCTCCCCGTAGACACGCGACGCCGCGCTTCAGCATTGCCACGAGCATGTGATTGAGAACGTCGCCTTGCTCGGTCAGCGCTTGCAGGTGGCCGGGGATCTGACTCTCGAGGTCAGGGAGCGACTGTCCGGCGTAGAGCGCTTCGGTGATCCCGACGGCCATGCAGTACGCCGCATGGACCTGGTCACCCGCGTCCAAACCGCCAGCGACGCCCTGTTGAAAGTGGTACGCGCAGTCCGCTCTCGGCCTCACCCACGGACACAAGAACTCAGCGTAGATGAACTGTACCCCGCCGCGCGCCGCTGCGCATTCGGGTCGTCGACAGAGTTCCAACGCCAACTTGCCGAAGTCGTGGGCGCGCACGGGATCGCCGGTCACGACATGGTGAACGATGCCGTATTGGGCATAGAAAAAGGCGGAGATGGGGGCGGTGCCATGCTGGAGCGGGATGCCGACGGCTTTGAGAACGAGCAGCACCATCAACTCGTGGTTCCACTGAAACGCGCTCGGTATGGCCCCGGCGATGGTACCTAGCAGCGCGAGCTGCTGGGGGTCCTCCATCATTGGAAGGTCGAGTAGCGAAGCGACGTCGCGATTGCCGAGGGCTGCCTGATACGCCGCAAATGCGGCACCAATGGCCGGTCCTAGCGCGTCCGGATCGTGAGGATCGGGGATGTCGATGCCCAAGAGCGCCAGGGTCTCGATACTCACTGCAGTGGCTTCGACGGGCTTGCCCTGGTTCGTGATGACGCTCGCTTTCAGGTTTCGGGCTGGCACTCGCTCGAGGACGTTCGTTGCCTTGGTCTCGATCTCCTGGATGTGTCGCAGGGCGGCTTGGTCGTCGTGCGAGAGGTATTGCGCTTCCGCCGCAAGCAAGTGCGCAGCGATGTGCATGTCGTGGCGACTCTCGAACGGCTCCCGGGCAATCAGGTCGAGACAGATCCCGGTGAAGTCCAAGACGGACGCGTGCGCAGCAGCCGACTTGGCGCGATGGGCCGCACGCAGGTTGAGGGCAGCGACGACCGAGCGCTCGCGTGCATCTTCTAGGTGTTCTCGCCCAAGGTTGAATTGCGAGACGACTTCGAACAGTTGATCGTCTCCCGGTCCAGGTTCCCCCGAGGCAGCCAGGAGCAAGCGTCCGATGCGGAGATGCGTACGGGTGCGTTCCGTTGCATCTAGCGAGGATAGCGCTGCCTGCTGAACACGGTCGTGCGCAAAGCGGTACGTTGCGTCCGTCTCGGCGGCATCTTGCGTCTCCAACAAGTCTCCGAGTAGGCGGTGGTTCTTGTCGACCGGTAGCAGATAGCCGCCCTCCACGGCCGGTGCCAATGCCCGGACCACATCACGCGGCGCCAGCTCCGCGATCAGGGACAACGCACGCAAACGGAAGGTGTGGCCAATGCAGGCGGCGAATCGTAGCAGTTCTCGTGACTCAGGGGCCAGGGTCGCCAGACGTGCGACGATCAAATCGACGACGTTGTCTGTGGCCTCGAGCATTGAAACGGCGTCGAGGTCCCAGGTGTAGCCGCGCCCGGGTTCGAACGAGAGATGTCCTTCGGCGCTCAACGTTTCCAAGAACTGACCGACGAAGAATGGGTTCCCCGACGTCTTGTCGAAGAGCAGGTCCGCCAAGGGGGTCGGGTCCTTTTGGGTCAGCGGTAGAGCGTCGCCGACGAGTTGGCGAACGTCCTCGGAGGAAAGGGGCGAAAGGACGATTCGGTCGGTGCGCACATGGTTGGCGACGGCATCGAGCATGCGCTGGAGAGGATGACGTTCATCCACCTCGTTTTCCCGGAAGTTGCCGATGACCAGCAAGTGTCCTTGCTTCTCAGAGCAGAGCACGAGTTCCAACACCGCCAGGGAGGCGCTGTCGGCCCACTGCAAGTCGTCCAGGAACAGCACCAGGGGGGCCCGTTCGCAGGCGCTCACCTCCACGAAGCGTCGGAAACTCCGTTCGAACCTGACTTGAGCTTCAGTGGGAGGCAAGGGCGTGGCTTCCGGCAGTTCACCCAGCACCAGCTGGAGCTCTGGGACGAGGTCCATCACCACGCGGGCGTTGTCGCCGAGTGCGGAACGCAGCCGCTGACGCCAAGCTTCCAGCTCCTGGGGGGGGCACGCGAGGTAAACGCGCACCAGCTCTCCACACGCGCTCGCCAAAGCCGAGTATGGGATGCCTCGGTTGTACTGATCGAACTTACCAGCAACGAAGTGTCCGTGACGCGCCAGTTCTTGGTACACTTCACGAACCAGAGCGGACTTGCCGACACCGGGGGGCCCGGCGATGAGGGCCAGTTCCTTAGCTCCCTGCTGCACCCGCTGCACTTTCTCGAGCAGGACGGCGCGCTGCTCGTCGCGCCCGTACAGTCTTTCTGGCACGCGCAGCTCACCGTCGTGGTCGTGTCGGCCGAGCTCGAACGAAGGCACGTCTGCCGAGTGCGCAAGTGCTTCGGCCAGCTGCTCGAGGTCTGCGACCAGCCCAGCGGCGGTCTGATAGCGGTGGTCTGGGCACTTGGCGAGCAAACGGAGGATGATGTCGTCGAGCGCTGCGGGAATGCTGGGCCGCAAGCTTCGAGGTGGAACGGGCGAGCGCGCGATGTGAGCGTGCAACAGCTCGAGCGCGTCGTCGGCAGTGAACGGCCGCCTGCCCGTCGACAGTTCGTAGAGCGTCACGCCCAGTGAATACAGGTCGCTGCGGCGATCGACGGAGTGATTCGTGCGGCCAGTCTGCTCCGGTGAGATGTAGGCAAGAGTGCCTTGTAGGGTGTCGAGCTGTGCGGGCACCTGACGTTCTCGGGGCAGTTGGGTGGCGAGGCCGAAGTCGATGAGCCGAGCCTGATGGTTCTGTTCGTCGACGAAGAAATGCTGTGGTTTCACGTCCCTGTGCACCAATCTGTGCGCGTGAACGGCCGCGAGACATCGGCTCATCATCGCGGCAAGCGCGACGCAACGACGAATCGAGGGTGCGCCAGCGTCGATGATTGCCGCGACGGACGTGCCTGGGGCGCAGGCGAGCACCAATTCGGGGTTGGTCTGCTGCTGAAGGAAGTCCAGCACCTCGGGAACGGGTGCGCCGCGAAGTCGCGCCAACACGGCAAACTCGTGACGGAGGGCCGCGACCTCGTGTGCAGTCGGGTACGCTCCTCGCGCACGTTTGATCAAGACGGACTTGCCATCGCTCCTGCGTGTCGCAGCGAAGACCCGCCGTGTGCCAGGGAGCGGGGTTGGTTCGACATCGTACTGGGCAGTTGAACTCGTCACCCGTGTTCCAAACGGTCGGGCAGATCGACCCGAAAGGGGCAGCTACGGTGGCTTCACGTTACTTCTGCAATAGCGGGAGCTTTGCCGCGTAGGTGGAGCAGACTGGCTCATGTTGAGCTTCGCCTGGCCCTTTTTGCGACGTGGCCATGCTCCGGCACACTGAACGAACCGCACCTGTCCTTTGCTCACCCGGCCGCCGGACATCACCCGCTGGTGCGCGCTGCGGAGACGGTCGGCTCGTAGTCGTACAGGTATGCCTGGGCCCGCTCGTAGAACGGCAGAAGCAGGCGCATCTTGGCCGCGTCCAGGTAACGCTTCACGGGTCCGGGCTTCTTGCCGTTGCGAGCGTTGTCGGCGTGTCTGAGAAGCCTGGCGATGCGCGGGCGGCGTTCCGCGTCATAGGCTTCGAGTGCTGCGGTGATCGTCGGCGCGGTCCGCACCGCTGCGGCGATCACCAGGGCGTCCTCGATGGACATCGATGCGCCCTGCCCGACGCCGACCGGGTGGGCGGCGTCGCCGATCAGGATGACACGTTCGCTGTGCCACGTCCGGATTGGGTTGCAGACGTGCATGTGGGTAGCCGCGAGTACCTCGTTGGTGGCTGCGAGGACGGCCGACGGCACTGCCTCCTGAAACAGCCCGGGCAGGCGCCGTCGCCACTCCGCCTCGTCGATGCCGCGCAGCTGCGGGGGCACCGGATCGGCGATCTGGGCCGCCCACCACGCGGTCCGTTCATCGACGGTGCTGTAGACGAAGACGCCGTTTCGCCCGAAGGTGAGGTTCCAGATTCCGGTCTCGGCTGCCTGAATCGTGGAGATGCCGGCGACCCCGTACAGCCCCGCGTATTCGGCGCGCGGCGCGGATGGGTCGAGTAGCCCGCGCACGGTCGAGTGGATGCCGTCGGCGCCCACGAGCAGCTCGGTGGTGTCGCGTCGGCCCGAGGCGAATTCGGCCGTCACGCCCACCGGTGCCTCCAGCATGCCCACCAGGCGTTCGCCGGTGACGATGTGTGCGCCCGCGTCGAGGGCCGCGCGACGCAGAATGGCCACGAGCCGTCCGCGCATGATCGTCACGCTCCGCAGTGAGTCGCGTTGGCGGCGGAGGCGCGGCACGTCACCCAGCAGGCGGCCACCCTCGCTGTGGAAGCGCATCCGCTCGATGTCGTACCCGGCCGCCTGCACCTCGCGCAGGCAGCCGAGCCGCTCCAGACCGCGCAGTCCGTTGACCGCGAGGCTGAGGTGGCCGCCGACGTCCCCGGTCGGATCCTCGTACGCCTCGTAGATGGTCACGTCGTGGCCGTCCAGTCGCAGTGCGAGCGCGGCGGTGGCTCCGGCGATCCCGCCTCCAATTACGATCGTTCTCATGAAAGTTGTCAGACGATGGATCAGGGCGTTCACTCGCGAAGGAAGACGAGCCCCAAGATGTGAAACTCATCCATACCGTACTTCTCCGCCAAGCTCTTGATGCTCTGCTCGGGCGTGGCCGTGACACCGTGCTCGTCGAGCTTTGCCACGAGCTTCCCTGAGTCCGTGCGTGTCACCTCGGCGAGTGCAGACAGCGGAGCCTGGACGAGCGCGTTGGAGATGGGCCACTTCAACTGGGGGGCCGTGATATGTCCGAACGAGAACGTCGAGATGACCAAGACGAGGGAAAAGATGGCTACGCTGGCCTGGCCCCAACTGGATCGAAGGTGCTTCGTCAGTGGACGGAAGTTCACGGCGATGTGGCCGCCCGTGCCGATGAGGAAGAACCAGGAGAACCACTCGTGGGCGAAGCTGATGTACCCTGGCACCACGTCGAAGAACATCAGGACGCCCGTGATGGTCATCAGGAGGAAGGAACCGATGGTCAGTGGCGTGGACCAGGTGCGTAAGCCGAAGCGTTTGCGGGTTTTCATGTCACCTCTCATGTGGAATACGACGCTGGCCTGTGTGCCAAGGCGTCAAGACGATGCACTGGCCGCCTGGCAGCAGCTTTCCGGGCTACCTCGTCGAGCTGATCGCCCGTCTATTAGTTCGTGATGCGAATCAAATGTGGTTCGTGATGCGAACCATGTCAAGCTGGAATTGGGATGAAAATGAAGCAGCAGAGATCCATGACGGAAGCTTCCGCTTCCGACAAAGGGCTGGCCGATGCGCTCGTCACGACCGCCTTTGTCACGATGGCGATCATCAACAGGATTGGCGCCGAGAACGACTTGTCCCTCTCGCTGATCCGCGTCTTGGGCATCCTGTCGGATCGGCGTCCGCGAATGACCGAGCTCGCCGACTATCTCGGGTTGGAGAAGCAGACGATGTCGGGGCTGATCGCCCGGGCAGAAAAGAGGGGGCTGGTGGCACGTGCCCCGAATGAGGAGGATGGCAGGGCGACGGATGTTTTTCTGACCAGGGCTGGGGCCAAGCTCGTCGAGCGGCTGCATGCCCAAGGGCAACAGGCATTGGCTCCTCTCATCGGGCAGCTGAGCGCGTCGGAGCAGGGGCGGCTGCACGAGTTGCTTCGACGCATGCTCGAATCTCGGTCGGTAGGGGAATGACGACTCGAGAGGCAGCCTGAACCGCAGAAGCATTTCGAGCCCCTTCGGCGCTGGCTTGAGCTCGAGCAGCGAAACGGGCTGCTGCAAAGAAGCCGGCGCCCTCTTCGCCAGGGACGTGAAGTGGCGTCCACCCCCACAAAACGAAACGAGCACCCTCTAGAGCTCGCTCTCGCCTCGCGGTGTGTTCTCGAGTGTAGCCGCGCCTTGCAGCGCAATGTGCAGGTCACGCCAGGCGCTGTCTGCCTTGCGATCGACGGGGCGAACCGTCGTATCGTTCGGGTCTTTGCTCAGGCGCACCGCCCAGTCTCTCTGCAGCGCCACGGTTCGCGAAACACCCGACGTCGGAACGCCGAAGTACTGTTCTGAATTCAACATCGTTCTCGTTCTCGTAGTGGATCAGGTTTCGTTGCGCGGCCAGCTGTGAGCGCGGGCGTCGGGGAG
>QJWJ01000431.1 GCA_003235365.1 Deltaproteobacteria bacterium | reverse complement strand
GACCGTTAGCCCCTCGCAGACCGTTAGCCCCTCGCAGGCCGTTAGCCCCTCGCAGGCCGTTAGCCCCTCGCAGGCCGTTAACCCCTCGCAGGCAACTCGAGCACACTGGCTCTGGGGCGCCCTCGCCTTGGCCGCCGGGCTCGGTGGGTTGTACGTCGGGTCGCCCAGCTCCCCCAGCGGGCCCGAGGTCGCTGCTCCAACCGTGACGATCGTGACGACCACCGTGGTCGCTCAGGTGCCGCAGCGCGTCGAAGAGTCGTCGACCCCGGCCTCCCGCGTCCCCTCGGGGGCCCGCGTTGAGCAGCCCACCAGCGCTACCGAGACGGCACCGGAAGAAGAGGGAGCGACGGCCACCGAGATCAGCGAACTGCCCAGGGCCGTTGCCGCCGTTCGAGCTCGCCCCGGCGCAGCCAAGAGCCACCCGAAGCCGGCAGAGCCTGAAGTCCCACTCGCCGCTGCGAAGCCACACGCCGTCGAATCGTCAGAACCGGCCCTGGTCCCCGCTGCCGCCGCCCCCGGGCAAGCGGAGCGCCCTTCGATTGGGGCGGCGCAGGGCGCGGTGGGGGTCGTGCTCCCCGGAGCGCGAGCCTGCCTTGCGGGGCAAAGCCAGCCGTCCAAGGTCGATGTCGTGTTCGGATCCAACGGCAAGGTCAAGAATGTGGTCGTGTCGGGACCTGCGCGAGGGACCCCCGCCGAGTCGTGCATCTCCAACGCGATGCGCAACGCTCGCCTGCGGCCCTTTGGCGACGACACGTTCACCGTCCGAACCACCGTTCGGCCCTGATTGGGGATTCCATAAACGACCCGGCGTTGACAAGCAGAAGCCGATCTCTCATAGTCCCGCGCCCCTGAACGCGTCTCCGGTACTCGAGCTCGGAAACGCCTTAGCAAGAGCAAGATCATGGTTTCTCGCACGCAAAAAACTGAACGCCGCCGCTACAACCGCGACCGAGATCTGGGTCGCGCCCGCAAGCGCAAAGCGACCAAGGCTGGTACCCCCGCGTTTCCGATCCACCCCGAGGGGTACGATCCAAACGCAGCTGACGCCAAGCCGAAGCAGGCGTGAGAGCGACCGTTCCCCGATACCGTAACGAGTAGGTAAAGACAGATGGCGAATCACGCTTCAGCTCTCAAGCGCAACCGACAGCGAATCACCCGAACGGCCCGCAATCGTACCGTTCGCAGCGCCCTGCGCAGTGCCCTCAAGGAAGCGCGCGTGGCGATCGAATCTGGCGATTCGGCCCTCGCAGCAACCAAGGCCTTCGCCGCGAAGAAGGCACTGGCCAAGGCTGCAAGCAAGGGCGTGATCCACGCCAACAACGCGTCTCGCCGTACCTCGCGGTTGGACCACGCGTTGGCTCGCCTCGCTCAGGCCTGATCGAACACTGCCTGATCGAACACTGCCTGATCGAACACCGCCTGCTCGAACACCGCGTCGACCTTCACGGGTCGGCGTTCTCGATGCGCCACCGCTCGACCTCGAGGGTCGAGATTGGTGGCGCGATTGATTTTGGGGTTGGCTCTCGTCGAACAGCGACTCGGTGCTTGGCTAAGCTTTCGTCAGTCGCTCGCCAGCTGAGACCGAACGGCCTCCCATTCGCGATACTACCAACGCGTCATCCCGCCGGAGCCTGCAAATTTTCGCCGCCGCTGGGTAGCAGCGTGGTCGAGGGATTCGCCGGGGGATACGGGATGTATTGCACCGAAACCCGTGTAGACTCGCCCGCATGGAAACGAGGACGGGAATCGATACAGTCTCTGCTGAACAGGCACATCACGAACCTTCGGAAGCCTACCGTAGCAAGTCGCGCGTGAGCTCCAAAGCCGACTACGAGCGGCTTTACAAGGAGAGCATCGAACAGCCTGACAGCTTCTGGAAGCGTGAAGCGTCGCAGCTGACATTCCGTAAACCTTGGACGGTAACACTCGAGCAGAACGGTCCCTTCGCCAAGTGGTTCACCGACGCCGAGTTGAACGTCACCGAGAGCTGTCTCGATCGCCACCTGGGCACGGACACGGAAAACAAGACAGCGATCATCTGGGAGGGGGAAGGCGGCGCGAACAAGACGCTGACCTACCGCGAGCTTCACGAGCAGGTGACGTTGTTTGCCGCAGTGCTCCGCGACCAGGGTGTCACGACCGGTGATCGGGTGGCGATCTACATGGGCATGGTCCCCGAAGTGGTCGTCGCGATGCTCGCGTGCGCACGCATCGGTGCACCGCACAGCGTGATCTTCGGTGGTTTCGCAGCCGACTCCCTGCGTGGACGCATCAATGATTGCGGCGCCAAAGTCGTGCTGACTCAGGACGCCGCGCCGCGCCGCGGCAAACCCGTCAAACTCAAGCAAACCGTCGACGAGGCACTGCAGGACGCTCCCAGCGTCGAGAAAGTAGTCGTCCTACAGCACTATGGCCCCGAATCGGAATGCACCCTGCTGGAAGGTCGCGATGTCGACTGGGCAACGGCAGTCGAGGCCGCCGATGCCAAGAACGGCGCTGCAGCGGTGGTCGGCGCAGAGCACCCCTTGTTCATCTTGTACACTTCGGGGTCGACCGGCAAACCCAAGGGCGTGTTGCACACCAGCGCGGGCTACCTGGTTGGCGCGCACGTCAGCACCAAGTACGTCTTCGACATCCAAGAGGACGACGTCTACTGGTGCACCGCCGACGTCGGTTGGATCACCGGTCACAGCTACCTCGTGTACGGACCGCTTTCCAACGGCATGACCTGCTTGATGTACGAAGGCGCCCCCAATCACCCCGACTGGGGCCGCTTCTGGGAGATCATCGACAAGCACGAGGTCACGATCCTCTACACGGCCCCAACAGCCATTCGCGCGTTCATCCGCGCCGGTGACGAGTGGGTGAACAAGCACGACCTTTCCAGTCTCAGATTGTTGGGCACTGTGGGCGAGCCGATCAATCCGGAGGCGTGGAACTGGTACTACGACAAGATCGGCAAGAAGCGCTGCCCCATCGTCGACACCTGGTGGCAAACGGAGACCGGCAGCATCATGATGACCACCCTCCCCGGCGCCTGCGCCGCCAAGCCGGGCTCGACAGGGCTCCCCTTCTTCGGCGTGGCCCCCGACGTCGTGCGCAGCGACGGGACTTCGGTCGCCGACCGAGAGGGAGGGCTGTTCATCCTTCGCCGCCCCTGGCCCAGCATCTTGCGGACCGTGTGGGGTGACGACGAACGCTACGTGCGCCAGTACTTCACCGACGTACCCGGCAACGTCTACGTCACTGGCGACGGAGCTCACCGCGACGCGGACGGCTACTTCCAGGTCATCGGCCGCATCGACGACGTGCTGAACGTTTCCGGTCATCGCATCGGTACGGCCGAAGTCGAGAGCAGCCTCGTAGGACACGAGGCCGTCGCCGAAGCCGCGGCTGTGGGCCGCCCCGACGATCTCAAGGGTCAGGCGCTGGTTGTATTCGCCACGCTCAAGCCCGGCTTCGCCAAGGACGACGCACTGAAGGCGACGCTCAAGGCGCACGTGGGCAAGGACATCGGCAAGTTCGCCGCTCCCGACGAAATCCGTTTTGCAGACGCGCTTCCCAAAACCCGAAGCGGCAAGATCATGCGTCGCTTGCTCAAGGACGTCGCTGCAGGCAGGGACATCACCGGCGACACGTCGACCTTGGAAGACGCTTCGGTGATCGAACAGCTGCGCCACGGATGATTGCCAATCGAGTGTCGCTACAGGAGCTGCTGACGCGCTTGGAGCGTGCTTGGCGGAGTCTGGCCGACACTGGAACCCAGGGTACGTTGGCGTTCGACGCCGACGGCACCCTGTGGTCTGGCGACGTTGGAGAAGACGTGTTCTGCGCCGCGACGGCTCGTGGCGCGCTGCGTCCCGCTGCGTTGGAACCGCTACGGAGCGTGGCGCAGCGGTTCGGCGTGCCGCTCACGGACGACGCGAGCACACAGGCAGACGCGCTGTTCGACGCGTACAGACGGGGCGCGCTGCCGGAAGACACTGCCTGTGAAATGATGGCGTGGGGGTTCGCCGGTTGGGACGCCCTCCAGCTTTCGAGCTGGGTTGCCGACGTGCTCGAGCAGCGACAGCTCTCGCAGCGCTACTTTGCCCCGGTCCGACAGGTCATCGAATGGGCGCGGAACAACGGCCTGCTCACCGTGGTCGTCTCGGCTTCGCCGAGTTTCGCCGTCGAAGTAGCGACTGCCTCCTTGGGCTTCTCGAAAAACGACATCGCCGGCTGCCAACCGAAGCTCTCAGAAAACGGCGTCTACCTACCTAGCCTCACAGCGCCACTGCCGTACGGCCAACGTAAGGCCGACGCCCTGACACGATTGGCCCCAAAAAAACGGGTGCTGGCCAGTTTCGGCGACAACGTTTTCGACCTGGCGATGCTCGACGCGGCAGAGATCCCCGTTGCGGTCCGCCCGAAACCGGCACTGGTCGAGCGGTTGGAGCACCACCCGCGGGTAGTAGTGCTCTCGGATTGACACGAGTCAGACGCCTGCTCTCAACCCGTTTTGGTACTGTGTGACCAGTTCACACACGCGAACGAATCGATCGCCGCGCTGAAGATGGCCGCAGCGTGTCCGTTCGATCGCCTTTGCACAGTGCCACTGCGCGATGTACGCCATCTCGGAACTTCGGAGTCCTGCCACCCATGAAGAGAATCGTTCTGCTCCCCTGCTTGCTCGTCACCCAGATCACCGTCGGCTGCGGCGGCTCGAGCCAAGAACCCAACACCGCGGATACGGCTCCCCAAGACGAGCGCCCAGACTACGATTCGACCGCACAGATCGGCGCCACCGCGGAGGTCGGCGCGCTCCCCGAAGAGGAAGCAATCTGGGCCTTCAAGGAATCCTTCGAAGACATTCAGAAGTGCTTCGTGACCGGCTCGCGCCGCATCGAATTCATCGGCGGACAGATCTCTTTCCAGGTCTGGGTGGACTCGTCCGGCGGGGTTCAGACGGTGTTCGCAGAACAATCGACGTTGGGTGATCGCGAAACCGAAGAGTGCATGTACGACGTGTTGCGCGCAGCGCCTTGGCCGCGGCCAGTGGGTGGACCCATCGCCGTCGCCCAAAACGCCTTCGAGTTCGAGATGACCGGTGACGTGCGCCCGCCCGTCGATTGGGATTCGGAGCAAGTTGCCGAGGTCCTCGAAGAGCACCGCGAGCAGATTGCACAATGTAAACACGGCGCCAGAGAATCGTTCTTGGCGACGGTGTACGTCGCCACCGACGGCCGTGCGATGTCCGTCGGCATGGCGGCGCCCGACCGCGAGGTCGCAGAGAGCAGCCGCTGCCTGGTCGACGTGTTGTCTCAAGCCAGCTACCCGGCGCCGGGCAGCTGGCCTGCGAAGGTTTCGTTCGCGCTCTGAAGCTGCTGGCTGATAGTTAACGGGACATCACAGTGATGCGCGCTGCCCGGCCTCAGGCGCCGCGGTGGACGCGGTCGCCGGACGGTCTTGGGACGACATCGCAGTCGGAGCGGGGTCCCGAATCCACAGGCGGATCTGCTGCTCGGTATCGTCTTTGCCCGCTTCGCCGCTGTCCGACGGGGGATCGAACGCGATGCGTTCCAGCTTGACGCCTCCAGCTGACAGGGACTCGGCCACCGAGGTCAGCCGTGCGAGGCGGACCTTGGGATCGCCTGCGGCGGGTAGCTCCTCGATTTCAAGCGTCTCGTTGCGCTCCTTGAGCACCTTGGCGACCTGCACCATCATTCGCCGGCCGGCGGGAGTGAGCTTGGTGGACCGTTTGGCAAACAACGTGGCCGTTCGCGTCGTCAACGCGACCGAGTCCGTGGTGACGCCGAGCCGCAGAGACTTGTTGTCGAGGGGCTGATGCAGCGCCACGGACAGGTCGCGAACCAACAGGAATCGCTGCCGGCCCTCCAACGCCTTGGCCTCGAGCGCAGCGATCTTGTCTTGCAGTTGGTCGACGCGCTGCTCGAGTTCGTCGCGCTCCTTGCTGAGCTGGTCACGCGCTTCGGCGAAGGTCGCAAGATGCGTCGCGATACGCGACAGCTCGTCGCGGAGTTGCTCGACGCGTTCCGACGCTTCTTCGCGTTCGCGCGCCGTATTGCTTTGCTCCAGTTGCAACTCGGCCAGTTTGTCCGCGCTCTCGTTGAGCCGACTCATCGTCGAATCCAGTTCGCGTCGATTGGCCTCGCGCTCGTCTTGCACCTTTTGCAGCTCTGCCTCCAGTGCGGCGTAGCGGTCGCCGAGCGCGGCGAGATTGCGCTGGGCATCGGCCCGGGCCATCGCTTCGGCATCGTACGAAGACTGCAGCTGCTCGTACTGACTCTTGGGCACGCAAGCCCCCAATGCGAGGGGCGAAAGAACCAAACCGGCGATCAACCAAGAGCGGGGAGATGGGATCAGGTCGAGTCGAGACATGTGCATACCCTTCATTACTCACCGATGCTTCGCCAGCCGGCCAGATCTTGACGTTCAAACGCCCATACGTGAACCGGCCACAAATCCAGCGCTTGGAGCCGCGCGTTCCGCAGCGCTCCGCAAACTCGGAACGTTAGCGAGATTCAGCCACAGCGGCCAAGTTTGGCCCCCTCGAACTGCTGGCGCGCGGGGATTTTGGCCGTCCGCCGTGCGCTCTCTTAGTCTGGAGCCGCGCCCGACTGGGCTCCTCGCGAGTCTTGCTTTGACGCGCGCCCGAACGACTCCGGGCCGGGACGCTCCAACCGCCATGCCCAGCAGCTTCTTCGAAAGGCTCAGCCGACGCGTGCGAGAGCCGCGACTCGGCGCGGTCCGAGCGACCGCACCGGACCGCCGGCGCGCGCTCAGCGTGGGCTTTGCCGTCGCGGTGGGATTCGCGTGGCTGGGTTTGCCGAACGTGCAGGCCGAACCGCAGCCCGATCCACCTCCAGGCGACGCCGAGCCGGCAACACCACAGACCTTGCCGTCGCCGTTGAAGCTCGGCTCGATTCGAGTGAGCGATCACGACTCCCGGGGCGTGTTGGAGGACGGCACTCCCGCCGAGCTGACGCTCGCACCGCACTTCCAACACGCTGCGGAACGATTGCTGAAGCTCGCTCAACCGGCGGCGGGAGCGGCGATCCTGGTCGACGTCGAAACGAGCAAGGTGTTGGCATTCGCTCAATACACTTCACCCGGACACCCAATCTACGACGTACTCACGTCCGAAGCGCCCAGCGCGAGCGTGTTCAAGCTGGTGACCACCACTTCCCTCTTCGAACACGGCGCGGTCGATCCAGACACCGTCGTTTGCTTTTCCGGCGGCGAGGACGGGATCCGCCGACAGCACTTGAGCGCTCCCCCTGCCCACGGCGGACGTTGTGCACCGTTTGGAACGGCGCTGGGTTTCAGTCGCAACGCTGTCTACGCCCAGCTTGCCACCGAGCACTTGATGCGCAGCGATCTGGCCGAAACCGCGAAGCGCCTCGGGTTCAACGCGGCGCTGCCCTTCGACGTCGGCGCGCGCCTGGGCTCGGTGGAACTACCGTACAACGACTTGGAGTTTGCGCGCGCCGCAGCGGGATTCCAGAACACCAGCCTCTCCCCGGTTGGAGCCGCACACCTCACCTACGCCATCGCTCTAGGCGGACGCGCCGCGCCCATGCACCTAGTCGAACGCGCCGGGCACTACTCAGCTCCGCCACACCGAGTGTTGTCGAACAGCATCATGTCGCCGACGACCGCCTGGCGACTGACCCGCATGATGGAAGTGACGGTACACAGCGGCACGTCCCTCGAAGCGTTCTCCAACAGCCACGGCTCGAGCTACCTCGGCAGCGTGCGCGTCGCAGGCAAGACGGGAACGTTGCAGATCCGCAAGGGCTCACCGACGACGAGCTGGTTCACGGGATTCGCGCCCAGCCGTTCACCTCGCGTGGTCGTGACGGTGATGCTCCAAAACGAGCGCGTGTGGCGACGCAAGGCCAACGAACTCGCCCGCGACCTGCTGCGCGTCTACTTCAAGGATCGACGGGGAGTCACCGACCCTTTCGAGGATCCCGGCGGTTGACGCGAACGGCAGCGCCGACGCCGCGACCCACATCACGTCGCCCGAAGCTCGGCGCGGCGCACAAACGAGGTCCACGCGGCGACCCGAAATCTCCACTGAAACGCAATCAACGCGTCCAGCTCGCGAACGTCGACCCGCGTCGCCGTCGAACGATGGAGCTTCGGCGCGCGACGCCAGTGACGTAGACTGCGTCGGTGACCGCTCCCTCCATCACGGCTCGATCCCTTTCCCTTTCGCTCTTGGCGGTATTGACGCTGGCTGGTTGCGGGCAAGGCAACGACGGATCGGGCTCCGAAAACACGACGGATGATTCGGTTTTCGGCGGTATCTGCGAGCTGCAAGCGCCAACTGAGGTACCCAACGAAGGCGCCGACCACGTCAGCGAAGGCACCATGCTGACCTTCGAAAGCAACCCCCCCGCCTCTGGCTCTCACTACCCAATTTGGGCGCGCTTCGAGGCGTTCGATCCCGAGATCGTTCCGCGGGGCTACTGGGTGCACAACCTCGAACACGGCGGCGTCGCGCTGTTGGCCGGTCCAGAAGCCACCAACGCCGACTTCGAGCAACTGCTACGGGTTTACGACGGTCTGCCCGACGATCCGCAGTGTGGCCACCGGCGGGTGCTGTTGACTCGTGACCCTGAGCTGCCCGTTCCCATCGCAGCGGTCGCCTGGAACTGGACGATGCTGTCCAGCTGCGTCGACCCCGACGCGATTGGCGCGTTCGTCGAGCAGCACCGCGCCAACGCCCCGGAGGACGTCTGCGGCCACGGCACGTACGTGCCCTGAACGCTCAGCTCAGGGCACGACACCAGCGTCGGTGCTCCACCGCTCTCAGCGGCGACGACGGGCAAGCAGCCCAGCCATTGCGACCAGACCAGCAATCCCCCAACTCGTCGACGACGAGTGACGCCCCACCGCTGCGCAGTCACACTTCTCCTCGGCGGCGGCTTTGGCTTCCGCTGCCTTGGCCTCGGCTTCGGCCTCCTTCTTGGCCGCCGCACCGACGATGCCGAGATCGCTCACGGCGGTGATGGTCAAATCCGCAGGTTTGATCGACGTCCGGTCGCGGGACGCCAGCTGATCCGCTACCCAAATCTTGCGCGCGCCACGATACGTGCGCGGCGGTTTTCCCCAACGGTAGCGCTCGGGGTTTTCGCACTTGATCACGCTGATGTCGGGGTGCAGGTTTACGAACCGAGTCTGCAGTTTGTTCGCATCGACTCCAGTCTTGGGTCCCTGCGGCAATTCGCCATTGGCTCCCTTTGGGATGTCGACGCCCCCTTCGATGGGTGCGGCGGTCCGCAACTCGACGTCTTTGGGGAGCCCGGACTTGTCGTAACGATGATGCAAGCGGCTGAGGATGAACTTGCCCTCACGCTTGATCAGAGCCTTGCGCCGAGCCACCTCGGCGCGTAGCTCGTCGTCCTGCTTCTTTTCGTCCTTGGTCTTCTTCTTGTAGATCTCTTCTTCTTCCTCGGTTCGCTCGGGGGGCTCCGGGTGCAGCTGCTCGTCGGAGAGTTCCTTCTCGAACTGATCTGCACCGAGGGTCAGCAGTTCGTGCAACGCCAACTTGGCGTTGGGGCAAGGCTCACCACACGTTTCCGTGTCCCAGGCGTACTCGACGAGGAACCCGAGCTTGTTCTTGGCGAGCAGCATGTCGTGCAGCCCAGCGTAGTACTCACCCATGCGCTCCTTGACGTCGAACTCGACTTGCAGATTCGTCGGTGGCACGACATTGTCGTAGTTCGCCACCTCGAAACGCTTCTCTGGGTGCAAGGTGTACACGATCAGCTCTTGAAAACCCTTCATGTGAGCGAGCCCGAGCGTCGAGGCAATCTTCACGGGCTGCTTCGTCGCGTAGCGGATTGGCGACAGCAGTGCCTCGCCCTTTTTGCCCAACTCCACCTTGTCCGGGTCGACGATGGCGACCAGAAATTGCATGTCGGAGTAGTCGCCGACGGAAACTCCGTCGGGCAGCTTGTAGCCCTTGGAACTGAGCCACCCCTCGATGTTGCTGGTTACCAACGTGAACTTGAACTCGCTGCCTTCACGCCGAAGGTCCGGCTCGACCGTGATCTTCATCTCGGGCGGCGCCTTGGTCGTTCCCTTGAACATGTCGCCGGTCCCGAGAAAATCGGTGTCGCTGCTGGCGACGAGGCTGCGTTCCCAGATTTGCTCAGGCTTACCGGGCTCACACGGATCCTTCTCCCAGAACTCGTGGAAACGGGGGGCGGTCAACTCGTCGAGGCGCTCGACGGACGCTCGTTTGAGCGTTTCGATCGAATCCTTCGAGACGTCCTTTGGCACGGGCAGCACGAAGGCAAAGGGCTCGCTGGGACCGTCGTAGTCGGCCATCACGGAAACGACGTTGACGTCTCCCTTCGTCATGACGACGACTTGCGTCGAGCGGCTGACACGCCGTTCCGTATCCTTACCAGCGTAGAAGCCCGGGAGCGCATTGGCACTCCCCGCAGCAAGACCGAGACCCAAACCGACACACAATGCCCTATACGCAGCTCGCTTCATCGGGCGCGACGCTATCAGATTTCGCCTCCCCCAAAACCAGAACTGTGTCAAAAAACCCCGTCCCCACGCGACACAACCCCGCGAGCCGCCCCATGCAACTCGGAATCGATCATCTCTCGGCACGCCTTGCCCAGCATCGGCCGCAAGAGTTGGACGGCCCCCGCTTCGCGGCAGTCGCGCTCGTCTTACGAGAGCGCAAAAATGGACCAGAGGTGTTGGTCATCGAACGCGCCACCGTCGACGGCGACCCGTGGTCGGGGCACTTGGCGTTTCCCGGAGGCCGACGCGACCGGCAAGACCCGAGCCTCGAAGCAACTGCCTTGCGAGAGACCCAAGAAGAACTCGGCTTGGATTTGTCAACGCACGGCAGCCGGCTCGGCGCGCTCGATCACGTCCGCGCACACCGCGCACTTCAACTGAGTGTCGCGCCCTTCGTCTACTTGCTACGGAACACGCCCGCGCTGACTCCGAGTCCGCGTGAAGTAGCTAGAGCGTTCTGGGTCGAGCTGCTCCCCTTGGCCACCGGTGAGCGGCCGGCCCGCTACGAGATGAAGACGCCGACGGGCAAGTTCGCCATGCCCGGATACTCGGTCGAGGGGCGCGTATTGTGGGGGATGTCCTACCAGGTACTGCTCAACCTGTTCCGTCTGACAGCCTGACGGCAAAGAGCCGTCGTCCAGGCTGTGCTCCCGACCGTGGCGCGCTAGACTCGGGCCGCACCATGAACGACCCGTCGACGATCGCGCTGGAGCGTTGCCCGCACTGCGGTAGTGACGCAAAGGTACAACGACACGCTGCCTACCGCTTCGTGTGCCGCGCTTGTGGCAAACCACGGATCCCGATGGATGCACGCCTGGCCACCACCGACGATCCGACCAAGCAGGCGCTAGCCGGCGCCTATCGACAACGCGTCGCCAAGTTCGCCTGGCAGGTGGGCGGCATCGGCGCAACGCTGGTCGCAATCGCCCTGGCCGCGTTGGGCGTGGGAGCCAGCGTACTGTTCGACTTCGGCGCGTTCGGCAACACGACCATTTTCGCCATGCTCGTCGTGCCAATCATCGTGGCCGTCACCGCATTCGTCGCGGGCAACAAGGCCAATCAGCGCAGCGGCAAGCTGTTGCAAGAAGCGTGGCGATTGGGCGCCAATCGCGTGTTCGCCAACAGCGGCGGGCGCATCAGCGCCGAAGTGCTCTCCCGGGGTATGGGCATCAATCTCGACGAAGCGACCGAACTGTTGGCGGAAGCGGAGGTCAGTCAGTTTCTCGGCAGTGCCCAGTTCCAAAACGCCCCCGGCGCCGCTGCCCACGGACGGCTGCGCATCGACGCAGCGCCGACCGAAAGCCCAGAACAAGCCGCCGAACGCGAGCTGCGTGAGACCCTGGGCAACGCGCCAACCGAACAATTCGCCAGTGTGAAGCGATACGACGATTGACGCCCGGTCCAGGACGCTCCGGCATCGACGGTCCCCGCGGCGACCGCGAAGAAAAGCTCGCATTGACAACGCCCGGGGTTTGCCCCCAAAGAGCCCACTTGGAACCATTGGATTGGGCTCGGGAAATCGATGGGCAACCCCAACACTCATCGCTCGCTCCCCGACGAGCGACGTCAGACCGCTGCTCGCCGTGAACCGGCCGGCGAAGCCGTCGACGCAGTCGGCGAGCCACACGTAGCCCCCATTTCGAACACGCAACCCGACGCAACGGCGAGCTACTGGCAACGCCTATCGATCAACGATTGGCTCGTCGGGGGTTACCTCGTCGCCCTGAACGTCGCGTGGTGGCTCCGCGCCCAACGCCCCTGGACGGACGCGCCGGGGCGCCACGTGGGCTTACTGCTCGTCGTGTACGTCGTGTTGGTCTTCGGAATCGCGCGCCGCCGGGCCCGGAGCGACTGGGTAACGGCGCTTTGTTACCGGGTCGGTCACTTTTCGGCACTGCAGCTGTCGTACTTGATCTTTGCAGATTTCCTCCCCGAGGTCAGCCCCGGTTCTCTCGACGCCGAACTGCTGCAACTCGACCAGTACTGGTTTGGTGGAGAGCCCGCGCAGTGGTTCGACGGTTTCGTTTCCCAAGCGACGACCGAGTGGTTCTCGTTCTTCTACTTCAGCTACTTCTTCCTGCTCGCAGCACACATCTTTCCGATCGTCTTTTTCGGGCGCGACCGACGCATCATCGCGGAATTCGGGCTGGGGCTCAGCCTGGTCGCCGCGCTGGGGCAAATCTGCTACGTCTTCGTGCCCGGATTTGGCCCCTACACGATGGCCCACCTGTTCACCCAACCGCTCCCCGACGGCGTCTGGTGGCAAGCGGTCACGCAGCTCGTCCACGAACGCGGGGCCCAAAAAGACATCTTCCCGTCGCTGCACACGGCCTTGCCGACGTTCATCTTGCTGTTCTCGGTAGATAATCGGCGCCTGTACCCCTACCGCTACACGTGGCCGCTCGTCGCGTTGATCGTGTTCAACATCGTGCTGGCGACGATGTTCCTACGCTGGCACTACCTGATCGACGTGGTCGCGGGGTTGGTGCTGGCGGCTTCGGCCTTTCTGCTCAGTCGCCGGGCGGTACCGTGGGAGATCCGCCGTCGAAGCGCCGTGGGCGCGGGGGCGATTTGGCCCACCTGGAGTCCGGCGCGAACGCAGGACCCCGCAGCCTGACGCGTCGCAACCGATGTGAAAGGAGAAGGCCCGCCCTCTCGAGCGGGTGCCGAGAGAGCGGGCCACGGGTGATGTGAAACTAGTACGGGAATCCTGTGCCGAGTCATGGACTCAGGACACCAGGAGAGTCACGGCGCTCAGGAAACGCCGGCGCAAAAACCTTCGTAGTCGATGTATTCGGTGATCGTCGGGTTCTCGCCGCAAGCGGGGCACGCCTTGTTGCGACGGAGTTTGAAGACGCGGAACTTCATTGCCATCGAATCGTACTGGAGCAACCTGCCGTTGAGCACGTCGCCCTTGCCGAGCAACAGCTTGATGGCTTCCGTCGCTTGCAACGTGCCAACCACGCCGGGGAGAATGCCCAACACGCCAGCTTCGGCGCATGAAGGCGCCAAGTGAGCGGGCGGCGGCTCGGGGTACAGGCAGCGATAGCACGGCCCTTCCCACGGCACGAACGTCGTCACTTGCCCGTCGAAGCGGAAGATCGATCCGTGCACGATTGGAATGTTGTGCTTGAGCGACGCATCGTTGACCAAGTAGCGCGTGGGGAAGTTGTCACAGCCGTCCACGACGACGTCGAAACCTTCGAAGATCCGATCGACGTTCTCGCTGTTGAGACGTTCTTTGAACTTGACCACCTTCACGTCGGGGTTCAGGTCGTTGATGAACGCCTCGGCGCTGTCCACCTTCGGCATGCCGATGCGCGAATTGGAATGCAGAACCTGACGCTGCAGGTTCGACGCATCGACGACGTCCGCGTCGACCAAGCCGATGGTGCCGACACCAGCCGCAGCCAGGTACATCGCTGCAGGACAACCGAGCCCACCAGCGCCGAGTAGGAGCACCTTGCTCTTGAGCAGCTTCTCCTGACCGACTTCACCGACTTCGGGCAACAGCAGGTGGCGGGAGTAACGATCGCGTTGAGCGTCGGTCAATTCGGGCGGCAGTTCGACGGGGTAGCCCAGATCCTTCCAGCGCACGAAGCCGGGGTTGGCGCTGATCACGCGGGTGTAGCCCAGTTCGGCGAGCGTCTTGGCAGCGAACGCACTGCGCGTCCCACCTGCGCAGTAGACTACCGTCTCGGCCTGCTTGTTTGGCAGTTTCGCCTCGGCCTGCATTTCGAGAAAGCCGCGGGGGACGTGAATCGCGCCGGGGATGAACCCCGCTTTGACCTCGTCTTTTTCGCGAACGTCCACGAGAACGGGCTTGTCGCCTGAATCCAGGCGGGCCTTGAGGTCATCGAGGGAGATGGTCTTTACGGTGTCGCGAACTTCGGAGAAGAGGTCGGTGTAGGTCTTGGCCATGGGGCGCTCCGGAACAAAGTTTAGTTTTCCGATGTAACAATTCGCCAAATATGGTTGGGGAACCCTCGGCGTCAAGGTCCTGTGCGCCGTAGCCCGTTCGGACCAGTCGCCGCGGCCGGCCAAGTGATGGAAATGCCAGCGGTAACCCACATACGCGCCCGTCGGAGCCGGCTGCCCACACCCTATCCCGAATCGTCGATCGTGCCGTGTTGGCGAAGGCCAGCGCACGACTGCTAAGCTCACGGCCGAGGACCAAAGAAGCGGATGTCGACCAACACCAACAAGCGACTCGGGGAACTGCTCGTTCGCGAAAAGCTCATCTCTCTGCAGCAACTGCGCAAAGCACAGGAAGATCAGCACAAATCCGGTCACAACCTCAGCTACACGCTGGCCAAGCTCGGGTACATCACCGACGAAGAGATCACCGACTTCCTGAGCAATCAGTACCACCTGCCGGCGGTCAACCTCAGCGAGTACGAAATCGAGTCGGACGTGCTCAAGCTCGTCACCCGCGAGTTCTGCGAGAAGCACAAGGTGTTGCCCGTGATGCGCTCGGGTTCGGCGCTGATCGTGGCGATGGCCGACCCGACGAACCTGCACGCGATCGACGACATCAAGTTCCTCACGGGGTTCAACGTCGAGCCCGTGGTGTCTTCGGAGACGGCGATCGCCGAAGCCATCGAGAAGTACTACAGCGCCGGCCCTTCCTACGAGGAGGTGATGGCGGACTTCAACCTCGATGACGAAGACATCGATTTCACGTCCGACGAAGAAGACGAGAACGTCCTCGAACTGGAGCGGGCCAGCGAGGATGCTCCTGTAGTCCGGTTGGTGAACGTCATCCTGCTCAACGCCATTCGCAAGGGCGCCAGCGACATCCACATCGAGCCGTACGAGAAGCGTTTGCGTGTTCGCTACCGCGTCGATGGCGTGCTGCAAGAGGAGATGACGCCCCCGTTGAAGTTGAAGAACGCACTGTCGAGCCGTTTGAAGATCATGAGCCAGCTCGACATCGCCGAGCGGCGCTTGCCGCAAGACGGCCGCATCAAGATGAAGATCGGTCGCGATCGCGAGATGGACTTCCGCGTCAGCGTGCTGCCCACGATGTGGGGCGAGAAGATCGTGCTCCGTCTGTTGGACAAGTCCAACTTGCAGCTCGACTTGTCCAAGCTCGGCTTCGAACCCAAACCCCAGGCAGACTTCAACTGGGCGATCCACCAGCCGTGGGGCATGGTGCTCGTCACGGGTCCGACAGGCTCGGGTAAGACGACCACACTGTACTCCGCATTGTCCGACCTGAATCAGCCGGGGGTGAACATCAGCACCGCCGAGGATCCCGTCGAGTACAACCTGATGGGCATCAACCAGGTGCAGATGCACGACGACATCGGCCTGAACTTCGCGGCGGCACTTCGCTCGTTCTTGCGGCAGGACCCCGACATCGTGATGGTCGGCGAGATCCGCGACTTCGAGACGGCAGAAATCGCGGTCAAGGCGGCGCTCACGGGCCACTTGGTGCTCTCGACACTGCACACCAACGACGCGCCGTCGACGATTTCGCGTCTGCTGAACATGGGCGTCGAGCCATTTCTGATCACGGCGAGTGTCAATCTGGTGCTGGCACAACGTCTCGCGCGCCGCGTGTGCAAGGACTGCCGTCAGAAAGAGGACATCGACAAGCAGTCGTTGCTCGACCTGGGCATGACCGCCGAACAGGCACAGAAGGCCGAGATCCTCATTGGAAAGGGCTGCGCCAACTGTGCGGGAACCGGCTACAAGGGGCGCGTCGCCCTGTACGAGGTGATGCGCTTTGGCGAGGACTTGCGCGAACTCGTGCTGCAAGGGGCGTCGACCGCCGAGCTCAAAGTCGCCGCGATCAAAGCGGGCATGTCGTCGTTGCGCATGAGCGGCATCAACAAGGTGCTCGAAGGCACGACGACCATCAGCGAAGTCATGCGTGTCACGATGGCCGACTGAGCGAAGCACTCCGTCCGCGACTCGCCTGCAGGCGGCCCGAGCACGGCTCAGCACTCGATCAATCGCGCCGCTCGCACTCCCCGACCCGCACGACCAGACTTCCCTACACGAGAAGCTCGAGTCCGGTACCGCGCACGTCGACTCATCGGTTGACGCCGGGGCGTTCGTGAAGCCAAGCTGTAAAGCACCGCGCCTGCGCGCCCCATCGTTCGGAGGTTCATGTCAACGGGACTCAAGGTCAACCTGCACCAGCTACTTCGCGCGATGATCGAGAAAGGGGCCAGTGACATGCACATCACCACGGGTGCCCCGCCGTTGCTGCGCATCGACGGTCAGGTCGTGCCGTTGAAGCTCGAAGCGCTCAGCCCCATCGACACCAAGCAGATCTGCTATTCAATTCTCACCGAAGAGCAGAAGATCGAATTCGAAAAGCGCAAGGAGCTCGACCTCTCCTTCGGCGTCAAGAACCTGTCCCGTTATCGCGCCAACATCTTCATGCAACGCGGCGCCGTATCCGGCGCGTTTCGCGCGATTCCGTTCAAGATCTTGTCCTTCGACGAACTCGGGTTGCCCCCTGTCGTTACCGAACTCACAGAAAAGCCGCGCGGCTTGATCCTCGTCACCGGCCCCACCGGTTCGGGCAAGAGCACGACGCTGGCGTCGATCATCGACAAGATCAACTCCGAGAAGCGAATGCACATCATGACGATCGAAGATCCGATCGAGTACTTGCATCCGCACAAGCGAAGCATCGTCAATCAACGCGAAATCGGAGCGGATACGTACACCTTCAAAGACGCGCTCAAGTACGTGCTGCGCCAAGACCCGGACGTCGTTTTGGTCGGCGAGATGCGGGACCTGGAGACCATCGAAGCCGCATTGACGATTGCCGAAACCGGCCACCTCGTATTCGCGACACTGCACACCAACTCGGCCGTTCAGAGCATCAACCGCGTGATCGACGTCTTTCCGCCGCACCAGCAGGCCCAGGTGCGCGCGCAATTGTCGTTCGTGCTGGAGGGTGTGCTCAGCCAGTTGCTGTTGCCGCGCACGGGAACGTCGGGGCGTGTGCTGTCGATGGAAGTGATGGTCCCCAACGCAGCGATCCGCAATCTGATCCGCGAAGACAAGGTTCACCAGATCTACTCGCAGATGCAGGTCGGTCAGGGCAAACACGGCATGCAGACGATGAACCAGTCGCTGTTTTCGTTGTACGCACGACGCTTGATCTCGTTGCAGGAGGCGCTCGGGCGTTCAAACGACCAAGATGAACTGAGGATGATGATCGAAAGCAAGGAGCCCCCACAACGCTGAGCTCCCGCGAGAACACACGGCACCGAAACCGCGCGGGCACGTCCGCCGGCGGACCGGATCGGGTGACTCTTTCGGACACCCATCGCAACCGGCTCGGTCTTCGACTGCACTGCAAACGCTCGAACGACCCGAACGGTGCACCGAGATCACGCCTCGTGCGTGTTCCAGCTTTTCCAGCTTGCGGAAACGGCCGCTGCGCGGCATGACCCAGCCAACTGTCCCCGCGGACTGAATCGAATGTGCGGCGTATTCGGAATCTATGGTCACCCGGAAGCGGCCAACCTCACCTACCTAGGGCTGCATGCGTTGCAGCACCGCGGGCAGGAAAGCGCCGGCATTGCCACCAGCGACGGCAAGCAGTTGGCGCTGCATCGGGGTATGGGTCAGGTCATCGACGTCTTTCAGCCACGCCAGATGGAGCGGTTGACGGGCACCAATGCCATCGGCCACGTCCGTTATTCGACTGCCGGTGGCTCGTTACTTCGCAACGCCCAACCGATCGCCGTCGACTACGCTCACGGTCAGATCGCCATCGCCCACAACGGCAACCTCACCAACAGCTTGCTGCTACGCGAACAACTGGAGAAGAGCGGGTCGATTTTTCAGAGCGGTAGCGACACCGAGGTCATCGTCCACCTACTGGCGGTCAGCGGGCAGCGCACGACCGAAGACCGCCTCGCGGACGCGCTGAGCAAAGTCGAAGGCGCCTTTTCGTTGGTTTGCCTGACCGAGACGAAAATGCTCGCCGCGCGAGACCGCTACGGCATTCGCCCGCTGTGCATCGGCCGTCTCAAGAGCGGCGATCGCCAGTTCGTGGTCGCCAGCGAGCCAACGGTGTTCAGCCTGATCGAGGCGGAGTTCGTACGCGACGTCGAGCCCGGCGAGATCGTGGTGCTGTCCGATGAAGGCCTGCGCAGCATCACTCCGGCCCCGCCGATTGCGAGCAAACGCTGCGTCTTCGAGTACATCTACTTCGCACGACCCGACTCGACCCTCGACGGCGTCAACGTCTACGAGGCCCGCAAGAATTTCGGGCGAGCGTTGGCCCGCGAAAACCGCGTGGAAGCCGACGTGGTCGTGGCGGTCCCCGACTCGGGTGTGCCTGCAACGATCGGCTTCGCGGAAGAGTCCGGGATCCGCTACGAGGTCGGTCTCGTCCGCAGTCACTACATCGGCCGTACGTTCATCGAGCCCCAGCAGAGCATTCGGCATTTCGGCGTGCGGCTCAAGCTGAGCCCGGTGCCCGAGGTGTTCCGCGACAAGCGAGTCATCGTGGTGGACGACAGCATCGTGCGTGGTACCACCAGCCGTAAGATCGTGAAAATGATTCGAGATGCAGGCGCCAAAGAGGTGCACCTGCGGATCTCGAGCCCGCCAACGCGTTGGCCTTGCTACTACGGCATCGACACGCCGACCCGCGACGAGCTGATCGCGTCGAGCCACAGCGTCGAAGCCATCAACGAGTTCGTGACCAGCGATTCCCTCGGCTACCTTTCCCACGAGAGCATGATCGAGTCGGTTCTCGCCAGTGCGTCTCCCCGCGAACCGTCGAACGTGTCGTCGGAGCACCGGCTTCCGATGCTGAAGGACGAACAGGGACGACATCCGTTCTGTGACGCGTGCTTCAGTGGCAACTACCCCATACAATACAAGACCCCCCCTCGATCGCGCCAAATGCGCCTGCTGGATGTCTGATGCCTCACTACCCTCCGCGAGTCTCAATCTATGAGGTCTCTCCGAGGGATGGTCTGCAGAACGAACCGCCGCTAGTCCCGGTGGGCCAAAAGAAACTGCTGATCCAAGCCCTGGTCGGTGCCGGCCTGCGCCGCATCGAAGTGACGAGCTACGTCTCGCCACGCTGGATCCCGCAACTGGCCGATGCCGACGCGTTGACGAAGGACATCGCTCGCCCTGACGGCGTGCAATTCAGCGCGCTGTGTCCCAACACCCGCGGGCTCGAGCGAGCCATCGAGGCCGGCATGGACGAAGTGGCTGTGTTCCTCTCCGCCAGTGAGACGCACAACCTACGCAACACGAACAAGACGATCGAGCGTTCCTTGCAGGTCTTCGAGGATCTCGTCCACCAGGCCCGAGACACGAAGATCCGTGTTCGCGCCTACGTCTCGACCGTCTGGGGCTGCCCCTACGAAGGCGCGGTCGACCCGAAGCGCGCCCTCGACATCACCCAAACACTGCTCGGCTTCGGCTGCTACCAGGTGAGCCTGGGCGACACGATCGGCGTCGGTAACCCAAAGCAAACCCAAGCGATCTGCGAGTTGTTCCTCCAAGACATCAGCCCGGAGAAACTCGCTCTGCATCTACACGACACACGTGGCACGGCGCTGGCAAACGCACTGGTCGGGTTACAGCTCGGGCTGTTCCACTTCGACAGTTCGCTCGGTGGATTGGGTGGCTGCCCCTACGCCCCCGGCGCGTCGGGCAACTTGGCGACCGAAGATCTGGCTTTCATGCTCGACGGCATGGGCATCGAAACCGGCCTCAACCTGCCGGCACTGGTCGAAGCTGCCCAAGTCGCAGAGAAGATCGTCGGGCGCGCGCTACCCGGCAAACTGCATACCGCAGGCCTGCCCCAGCGGCGCGGCTGAGAACTGAGCTCGGCGAGCGGCGCGGCGCTTCAGCCCCTCAAACGACGCGCACGTCGTCGATGCCATTGCGCTGTCCGAGCCGTTCGAGTGCGGTGGTCAATTGATGCGCGCTGCGAGTTTCCAGATCGAGCGACAGCCGATCGGAATCACCGTCGTTTTCCACGCGCGCCGCTCGCACGGTGATACCCAGACTGGTCAGCACCTTGACCACGCGGCTGAGCAACTCCGGGTGGTGAGCGGCGCTGACCTCGACGCTGACCGAATGAGCTTGGCGCTGGTCGGGTCCCCAATCGACTTCGACGAGACGCTCCGGCTCGGGTGATTCGAGCACGTTGGCGCAATCCCGCCGGTGGATCACGACGCCCCGACCACGGGTGACGAAACCGATCACCGAATCGCCGGGCAGCGGGTTGCAGCAACGGGCGCGTTTGCCCAGCACGTCGTCGATGCCATCGAGGCGCAAACCGCTGGTACCGCGGACGCTGCTCGGCGCGTGACTCGGCGGCGGCGGCGGTTCGTGCTCGTGCTCGAGCTCGAGTGCGGTGGACGCCACCGCTTGCGGACTGCGGTCGCCGTAGCCAATCGCCGCAAACATCTCCTCGAGGCCCGCGTAGCCCATCGCCGTGGCCATTTGCTTGGCCGTGGTGCGGCGCAAACCCAGCCGCCGCAACTCGCGCTCGAGCAAGTCCTTGCCCGCGGTGATCGCCGCGTCGCGACTTTGCTGGCGAAACCAATGCCGCACCTTGGCGCGCGCACCGGCCGTCTTGAGGTAACCGAGGTTCGGGTTCATCCAGTCGCGACTGGGCTGCGGTTCCTTGTGGGTCAGGATCTGGACGCGATCACCGGTTTGCAGCGCGCGATCGAGGGTGACGATCTGGTCGTTGACGCGCGCCCCGCGCGTTCGATGGCCGACGCTGGTGTGGATGCGGTAGGCAAAATCGAGCGGCGTGGCGCCCTTCGGGAGATCGACGACGTCTCCGGTGGGCGTGAACACGTAAACCTGATCGGCGAAGACGTCGGTCTTGAGCGATTCGACGAATTGCTTGGAATCGAGCAGCTCCCGCTCCCAATCCAGCAGGCGTCGCAACACCATGAAGCGCTCGGCGACGACCCCACCGCGCTGCTTCTCCTTGTAGGCAAAGTGCGCAGCCACACCGAATTCGGCAAAGCGATGCATCTCGTGGGTGCGGATCTGCACCTCGACCGGACGACCCCGGGGACCGATCACGACCGTATGCAGCGACTGGTACCCGTTGGGCTTGGGCATCGCGATGTAGTCGTCGAACTCCCCACGAATGGGCCGCCACATGGCATGCACACTGCCGAGGATCGCGTAGCAATCGGGGACGCGTTCGGTGATCACCCGCAGCGCGCTGATGTCGTACAGGTTCTCGAAGTCGATCTGCTTCAGGCGCATCTTGTTGAAGATGCTCGACAGGTGCTTCGGCCGCCCGAAGATCTCGCCGCGCAACCCGTCGGCGTTCAACCGCTCGGCGAGCAACGCCGCCACCTCGTCGATGTACGTCTGGCGCTCGTCACGCTTCTGAGCCAGCAACGTCGAGAGGCGTTCGAAGTTCTCTGGTTCGAGGATCCGAAACGCGCCATCTTCGAGCTCCACCTTGAAACGCCCGATCCCCAGGCGGTTCGCGAGCGGCGCGAAGATCTCCATGGCCTCTGCCGCGGCGCGAGCCTTCGCTTCGGCGGGCAGCGCATCGACCTCTCGCATCTGCTCGACCCGAAGCGCGAGCACGATGAGTACCACGCGCACGTCGCGTGCCATCGCCAGGAACATGCGGCGCATGCCCTCGGCGCCCTCGTCGTCGAGTCGGTCCCAGCGGATGCGGTGCAAACGCGCCACCCCTTCGAGCAGCTTGCACGCCTCCGCACTGAGCGGCGCGGTCGACGTCGAGTCCTTCGGAGGTTCGTCCGGATCGCAAACCCCAACAAGAAGCGTGGCGACGACGGTATCGACGTCGAGGTGCATCGACACCAAGGACGCCGCAGCGCTGCGACGCTGCGCCCGGTCGGCCTCGGACAAGCCGCTCGAGTCCAGATGTGCCAAAGCCGCCACGATCCGCTCGTGCTCGACCGGCTCGAACGGCGCTTGGTTCAACGTCGCAACGGGGTCCATCGCAACCACTGATTAGCACGGGCGTGGTGACGTCAAGTGCCGCCCGGTGTGGCCTCGTGGTGCGGGCCGAGGCATGCCATCCAACCGGCGATTGAGCTTTCAGTCTCGCTGGTAGAAGTGAGTTTGTGATCCATCGACGTAGTAATACGACTTGTGCTCCTCTTTGCCGAACGTCCAGGCGCCGAACGCATTGACGGCAATGGACCAGGCCAGCGCAAGAGCGAAGCCCCAGCGAAGCGGACGCGCTCCGATCGCCAGCAGCGCAATCAAGAACACCGCATAGTCGTTGGAGAAGCGGTAGCCAAACTGCGCCCAACCGGTGTTTTGATAGAACAACGTGGGCGCGGCGATGCACAGCACGCTGGCCCACAACGCCCAGTGCAGTGCGCCTTTGGTCTTCGGCCAGAGCAGCCACAGGTACAGCGGCGTCGTGAACCACAACGCCAGGCCATGAACGTTGATCTGAAAACCGTGTTTACCGCCGAGCCACGGAAGCATCGACAGCGCGATCCCCAAGTTCCGGGACAGGTAGTGATAGTGGAACAACCCCCACTTCTTGATCCGCGTCTGCCAGGCAACCGTCAGGTACTGGTAACCGTTGTCGAAGCCGCTGCCGAATCGCTCCCAGTTCATCCAGAACAAGGCCCCCAGACAGAGCAGAATCGGCAGGGCGAACAGCGCGTACAGTCTGCTCAATCGTCGCCAATCGAGCCCGCGAACGTACACTTTGAACCACTGCCACCAACCACCGAAGCCCGGCCCCCGTGCGCCGAGTGTCGAAGCAGGGGACGCGCAACTGCGCAACGCTTCCAACGCAAACAGCGGCGCAGCAAACGCCAGCGGTGCCCGCGTCATCAGACCAAACCCGAGCGCGACACCAGCGAGCAGCGGGTTCTTCGCCTCGATCGACGCGAACAAGTACAGCGCCGCCAACGCCACTCCCACGACGTGAGCAGCAAACCACACCGTGCCCTGAACCGCGCAGAAGAAGTACACGCTGCCGAAGGCAAAGGCGACGCTCAGCACGACGTTCTGCCAACGGGAACGGGGCGACAATCCGCGCGCGGAAAGTCGCTCCAGCGCCAGAAACAACAGCCCGGGCCCGACGCCCGCGAGCCAGACGAAGAACTGCCCGTCGCGCACTAGCTCGGCCTCGCCGGCGACGGCGGCGACCGGCAACAACAACACCGCGGGAAACGGCGGAAACGCCACGTACCATTGCCCTTTGAACTTCGCGAAATCGTTCATCTGCGCGTAGTCCGGGGGACCGTCGGGGAGATCGAGTCTGCCGTGCAACCAGCCGTCGGCGAGCAGGGCGAAGTGATTGTACTGGGTGTGCGAAATCAGCACGTCCGGTGCAGCGAACGCGAAGTACACCGACGTGGTGAGCAGGTAGATGCCGACGGCGAGAGCCCAACTGGGCGCGCCAGCTACGCGCCCGACCAGTCGTCGCCAGCGCGCCGCCGCGGACGATCGCGGCGCTTGAGGTGTGCCGCTGGAGTCGCCAGGCTGGGAGGCGCGGTCGGCCCGTGCTTCGTCGGGTTGTGAGGCAGGAGCGGGAGAAGGAGTCGCGTCGGACATCGGCACGGCCAAGGGAGCGGCAGGAAGGGCGCTCCCGCTATTACCATCGATCCCGTCGATCGGTGTCCAAACAACTTCGGCGTGGCGTCGCTTGGCAACACCACAATCGTCCCACGCTCGCCGCGGCGGTTTGCAACGCGCATCGCCGAGCGCTACCCTCCGCCGCCATGCCAACGTCCTTGTTCAACGTCGCTGTCGCCGACGTGGAGCGCTCCGAACAACACCGAACGTGGGACGTACCCATCGAGTGGTTGTCGACCGCCCTGGCTGGGACAGAAGCAAGTCCCACGGACCGGACCGGTCGTCTGACGGCCAGCGTCATGAAGAACGGCAGGCAGTTTCTGGTGCGCGGAAAGATCGCGGTGCAAATCCAGATGCCTTGCGCTCGAACGCTGGATCCAGCGATCTACGACCTTTCCTCCGAACTGTTCCTGATGCTCAACCGCGAGGTGAGCGATGAGCACGGGCCGCGCCGCGCCAAACACCGCCGAGCACCGAAGGAAAATGACGAGGCGGACGTACTTACGGAAGAGGACGCCGCCCACGACACGTTCCTCGGCGATATCATCCACTTGGACGACTTCGTCCGGGAACAGGTCCTACTCGAATTGCCCATGGTCCCGTTGCGTTCGGACTTGCGTTTGGACCCGTCACCGGCTATCGGTGCGCCTCCCGAAAGCTCTGCGGACGGTTGGGCGGTTGACCCGAGACTCGCTCCGCTGAAGCAGCTCGCTGACAAAATGCGGGCCGCATCAGGCGAGTCCTCCAACGGGGCCGAGGCGGAACAAACCACCGCGAAGAAGAAGAAGTAGCAACAGGAGAATATCGTGGCCGTACCCAAGCGACGAACGACGTCAAGCCGACGCGACATGCGCCGCGCGCAGCACGACCGAATCACTGCCCCCAACCTCATCCCCTGCCCGAACTGTTCGGCTCCGGCGATGCCCCACCGCGTCTGCACCGAGTGCGGGCACTACAAGGGCCGGGCAATCCTCAAGCCCCAGGCGGCTGAGGAAAGCTGAGCAGTCGCGTTCGCCGGCGCCGGTGACGATGCAACGACCACGACCGGCACGTGCCGGGGCGGTGTGAACTCGCATTGCCCATTCACCAGCGCCCGCGACCCCGCATCGCGAACGGAGTAGTGAAATGAAGCTCGCTTGGCTATTTCCGGGTCAGGGGGCCCAAAAAGTCGGCATGGGCAAGGACGTCAACGACGCCTCGCCCGCTGCTAGATCGGTCTACGATCTCGCCGACGACCAATTGGGGTTCTCGCTCAGCACGCTGTGCTTCGAAGGCCCCGAATCCGATCTGATGCTGACGGCGAACACGCAGCCTGCCATTCTCACGACCAGCTGCGCGCTGCTCGCAGCGCTGCGCGAGGCCTACCCGCAATTGCCGCTGCCGGCGTTCGGCGCCGGACACTCGCTGGGCGAATACAGCGCGCTCGTCGCCTGTGGAGCGTTGCGCTTCGAGGACGCGGTGAAGCTGGTACGCCTACGCGGGCAGGCCATGCAAGAGGCGGTGCCGCCGGGACAGGGTGGAATGATTGCCCTGCTGGGTGGCGATCACTCCAGCGTCGAGGCGTTGTGCGATGCCGCACGCGGCGACCAGGTCTTGTCACCGGCCAACTTCAACTGCCCCGGTCAGGTCGTGATCGCGGGCCATGCCGAGGCGACGCAGCGCGCCACCGAGTTGGCCAAGGACTTCAAACTCAAGGCGATGCCGTTGAAAGTGAGCGCACCGTTTCACTGCGCATTGATGGCCCCAGCAGCCAGCGCCGTGCGCACCGCCCTGCAGGGCATCCAGGCGCAGCCGATGGCGTTCCCCGTCGTGGCGAACGTCAGCGCCGAGCCCAATTCGGACCCGGGCGCAGTCCCGGACTTGTTGGTGCGTCAAATCGACGGCGCGGTTCGTTGGGAGCAGACGGTCAGCTGGCTCAGCGCCGAGGGCGTCACTCATGCGATCGAAATCGGTCCGGGCCGCGTGTTGGCCGGTCTAGTGAAGAAAACGAACAAGGCACTGCCCGTACACAGCGTCTTCGATCTCGAAAGCCTGCGCGGCGTCAGCGCATTTTTGGGCGTTTGAAACCAGAGTGCGGAAGCCGACACCGAGTCCCGCGATTGGCGACACTCATTGACTCAACGGGTACGAGATCTTTCCACAGGCGGCCGGCCACCCCAAGCCCTCCGGCCGGATTTTTCTAGTTTGACCCAGACACGGGCGTGGTAAACACCGCCCGCCCTGACGCCAGGGCCCAGATGCCTGGCAAGACGAAACGATGTTTGATCTGAGCGGCAAAGTAGCAGTGGTCACCGGTGGTTCCCGCGGAATTGGCCGGGCCTGCGCCAAATCGCTGGCCGCACGCGGCGCGCACGTCGTCATCACCTACGTCGGAGGCGAGCAGGCCGCCGCCCAAACCGTCGCCGACATCGAAGCGGCGGGTGGCAAAGCCGAAGCGGAGCGCTTCGACGTCGCGGACATGACCGCTGCCGAGACCGCGATCGCCGAGGTGGCCAAGCGTTTGGGACGCCTGGACATTTTGGTCGCCAACGCCGGTATCTCCATCGATGGGCTGTTGTTGCGCCTCAAAGAGGAGGACCTGGACCGCACCCTCGCCGTCAACCTCAAGGGAGCGATCGCATGTGCCAAGGCCGCCATCAAACCAATGATGCGCACCAAGGCCGGGCGGATCGTGTTCCTGTCCAGTGTCGTCGGTGAGATGGGCAACGCCGGCCAGACGTCGTACGCCGCGTCGAAGGCAGGGTTGATCGGCGCCGCCAAGAGTCTGGCGCGCGAGTACGCTTCGCGGCAGATCACCGTCAACTGCGTCACACCGGGCTACATCGAAACTGACATGACCGGCGATCTGAACGAAGCTCAGCGCCAAGCCATGTTGACCGGTGTCCCCTTGGGACGCCCCGGAACGGCCGACGAAGTCGCTGCCGCAGTCACCTTTCTTGCCTCGCCCGAGGCCGCTTACGTTACCGGTCATGTCCTTCGGGTAAACGGGGGCATGCTGATCTGAAAGTGTACCCAACTCATTCGTTGCACGCGGACGCAGTGACGCGCCCGAAAAATGAAACCCAACCAACTTCTTCGCCCGAAAGCGGGCGATCATCGAGACAGCGGAGGCAATGACAAATGGCGGAAGACATCACGTCCGAGGTCAAGCGGATCATCAAGGAACAACTCGACGTCGAAGAAGACGACATCAAAGCAGAATCGTCGTTCATCGATGACCTCGGAGCGGACTCGCTAGGCCTCGTCGAATTGGTCCTGGCTTTCGAAGAGGCGTTCGAGATCGACATCCCGGACGAGGACACGGAACAAATCCGCACCGTTCAGGACGCGGTCGACTACATCACGAAGCACAAGAACGGCTGAAGACGACGGCGTTCGTCGGTCGTCAGCATTGCTGAAGAGCGGTGCAGCCCATGGAGCGTGTAGTCGTCACCGGTATGGGCTTGGTGACCCCTTGTGGCGTCGGAACCGAGCCCACGTTGAAAGCGCTGATGGCTGGCCAGAGCGGCGTCGGACGAATCACCTTGTTCGACGCCGACGAAAGCTTTGCCACGCGCTTTGCGGCGGAGGTTCGCAACTTCGACCCGACGCTGTACATGCCCCGCACGCGTTTGAAGGAGATTTCGCGCTTCATCTCCTTCGCCATCGCCGCCAGTAACATGGCAATGAACGACGCCGCTCCGAATCTGAGCGACGAAGAGCGCGAACGCACGGGCTGCTTCATGGGGGTTGGCATCGGTGGGCTCGAGAACCTGGAGCGCATCGCCAAGACCCTCGCGGAGCGCGGTCCGCGAAAGGTCAGCCCTTACTTCGTGACGTCGATCATCGGCAATCTCGCCGCGGGCCACGTCACGATCGAACACGGCCTGCACGGTCCAAGCTACTGCCACACGAGCGCCTGCGCGTCGAGTGCCCACGCCATCGGCGAAGCCTACGAATGGATCCGCAGCGGTCGCGCCGAAGTGATGCTGGCCGGGGGCGCCGAGGCCGCGATCACCGCTACCGGCATCGCGGGCTTCAATGCCATGTTCGCGCTCAGCCGGCGCAACGCCGCGCCGGAACAGGCCAGCCGCCCCTTCGACCGAGGCCGAGACGGCTTCGTGATGGGTGAAGGCGCCGGTGTGCTGGTGCTCGAGAGCCTGACCCGCGCCGAAAAGCGCGGCGCGCGCATCCTCGCCGAGATTTCCGGCTGGGGCACCACCAGCGACGCCTTTCACGTCGCGCGCCCCGCACCGGGCCACCGCTTCGCCGAGAGCGCGATGCGCCTGGCTCTGCGCAACGCGCGGCTCAATGCCGAGCAGATTGGCTACATCAACGCCCACGGCACGTCCACGCCCGCGGGGGACACCGAGGAGTCGCGTGCCATCGAGCAGCTGTTCGGCTCACACGCCTCCCCCGACGCGCCGGATCACCTGTGGGTCAGTTCGACCAAGTCGATGATGGGTCATCTGTTGGGCGCTTCGGGCGTGGTGGAAGCCGCCGTGTGTGTCCAGGCGGTCCAGCACGGACTGGTCCCGCCGACCATCAACTACGAAGAGCCCGACCCCGAATGTCGGCTCGACTACGTCCCGAACACCGGGCGACGAGGCAAGATCCAGCACGCCATGAGCAACTCCTTCGGATTTGGCGGCACCAACGTGGCGCTCGTCGTCTCGGCCCCACAAGCGCGAGGATCGAACCATGCAGTGTCCTAGCTGCAAAGCGGTAGACAGCCGCGTCGTCGACTCGCGTGTGGCAGGCGGGGGGCGCGTGACCTGGCGTCGTCGCGAGTGCGACAGCTGCAAGCGTCGTTTCACGACCTACGAGCGGGTGGAGTACTCGCTACCCACCGTTCTGAAACGCGACGGCCGACGCGAAGCGTTCGACCGGAGCAAATTGATCCAAAGCCTGCGCGTCGCTTGCAAGAAGCGCCCCATTTCGGACGAGGAGTTGGACGGACACGTCGACGGACTCGAACGCGAGGTCGCCGAGGAGGGTCTTCGTGAAATCTCTTCACGTCTGCTCGGCGAGCGCGTCATGGCCCGCCTCAAAGAGCTCGACGATGTCGCCTATGTCCGTTTTGCGAGCGTCTATAAGTCCTTTCGCGACATCGACGAGTTCATCGTCGAGATGAGCAAGCTTGTTAGTACCCGATCAAACGGGTAAATCTCTGCTGAGATGGCGGAAACCGACGCCCAGTTGATGAAGCGCGCCCTCGAGGTCGCAACCCTCGGAGAGCCGTCGCCCAATCCCCACGTCGGCGCCTTGGTCGTCGCCGGCGGCCAGATCGTCGGCGAAGGGCATCACGCCGAGGCCGGTCAGGGTCACGCCGAGACCGAGGCGCTGCGCGCCGCAGGTGAGCGAAGCCGCGGCGGCACGCTGTACGTGACTCTCGAACCCTGCAACCACCATGGCCGCACCGCGCCGTGTGTCGATGCGATCATCGAAGCCGGTATCGAGCGCGTCGTCATCGGCTGCCGCGATCCCAACCCCGACGTGGAGGGTGGCGGCGTGGAACGCTTGCGCGCGGCGGGTATCGAAGTCGACATCGGCGTCGAAGAGCAGGCCGCCAAAGAGCTCATCGCGCCCTGGGCGCGCTACATCACCGAGAAGATCGCGTACTTGTCGATCAAGCTCGGAGTCTCGCTCGATGGCCGAACCGCGTCGCGCAGCGGGATCTCCCAGTGGATCACCTGCGAGTCGGCGCGCACCCGCGTTCACGCCCTGCGCGCTCAGCACGATGCGGTGCTGGTCGGCATCAGCACCGTGCTGAGCGACGACCCGCAATTGACGGTGCGCGACGTCGAGGGTGCGAACCCGATTCGCTGCGTCGTCGACAGCAAACTGCGTATTCCCCTCGACAGTCACCTGGTCGCCACGGCCAAAGAGGTCTCCACGTGCGTGCTGACCACCAACGAAGCGAGCGAGGCGGCCGAAGAGGCGTTGGTCAAACTCGGCGTCTCGGTGATCCGCGTGGCCAGCACTCCCCAAGGCCGTTGTGACGTCACCGCCGTGTTGCGCGCCTTGGCCGCCCGCGAAGTGGTCAGTGTGTTGTGCGAGGGCGGCGCGGAACTGACGGGCTCGTTGTTCGCCGCGCGCTTGCCGAACGAGGCGCACCTGTTCATCGCGCCGGTATTGCTCGGTCCGCGCGGCCGCCCCGCAGCCGTCGATTGGGCGGGACCTGACGGCTTGAGCGATGCCCCGCGCATCGCGCCACCGACTTGGGAACTGTGCGGCACGGACGCCTACCTGCACGGCCCCGTGCTGTACCCGAAGAAGAAAGCCGCCGCAGAGCGCTGAAGCGACCAGCGCGCGCGGCTGCAGCGACGGCAGGCAGCGAACGCCGGCAGGCACCTCCCGCCGTAGGCCGGCTTTCCCCACCCCCGATCGCAGTTCGGTTTGGGGGCGTTGCTGGTGTAGGTGCCGGGTGTTATGGTAACCGGATGGCAATTCGCCCGATCCTCACCTACCCCGATCCGCGCCTGCGCGAGCCGGCAAAGCCCGTCGACACCTTCGACGAAGAGCTGAAAGTGCTCGTCGCCGACATGGCCGAGACCATGTACGACGCGCCGGGTTGTGGGCTGGCCGCGAACCAAATCGGTGTGGACAAGCGCGTGTTCGTGATCGACGTCGCCGACGAAGACGAACCGAGCGATCTCAAGGTGTTCGTCAACCCGGAGATCGTCTCCAAGGACGGCAATCAGAGCTGGCGCGAAGGCTGCCTGTCGTTTCCGGGCGTGAGCGAAGAGGTCAAGCGAGCCAAGACCGTGGTGGTGCGCGCCCAAGACGCCGAGGGCAACGCGTTCCAGCTCGAAGCAGACGGTCTGCTGGCCGTGGCCATCCAACACGAAAACGATCACCTCGACGGCGTGCTGATGATCGACAAGTTCAACGCGCTCAAGCGACGCATGATCGGCAAGAAGGTCGCGCGGAGCGTCAGCGAAGCCGGCGTCTGACACGGGTCCCCGGATCACACTCTCGCCCACGCGCACGGCGGCGCGTGGGCTGCCGCGAGCTCAGCTGGCCGGGTACGGCGCGCGCGCGGCGCGGGCGAACATGCCGGTGTCGAGCCGCGCTCCGCGGGTGCGCAGCTCGTTCGCAAAGTGCGGGCGGCGCCCGGTCGGATTGAAGCTGCCTTCGACCGCGCCGCCCGTGGCAATGCGCTCGACGTTGAACCCGAAAATGTCGTGGCCGACGACCGGCAACGTGTCACCACGCCCCAGTTCGGCCACGCGCACGACCCGAGTGCGACCGTCGGGCAAACGGGCCACTTCGAGCGCGAGATCGAACGTGGAAATCAACGCATCGGCGACGGTCGTCACGCTCAGCCCATGGTGGGCCACCGCCATTTGGGCGCACAACTGCGCCAGGCCTCGCTCGATCGAGCGGGCGCGTAGCCGCGCGACGACCCCCGTCGCCCCCTCGGACACCACGCGCAGCGTCGCCAGAGCGCGTCCGCCCTGAACCAAGCCGTCGACGACCAAGCGATGCCCGGGCATCTTGGCTACGCGCGAAAACGTCGCCTCGAAGTCTTGACCGCGCGAGTCGTTCAAGCACAGCACCCGGCCGTCGCTCGTGGCCAACTCGCGGTCCTGGCACAACGCCAGCACGCGCCCACCGGCGCAGTGACACAGCGCGGAGAGCACTTCGGCCGCGCCGGAGCGGGCCTGACCTACGACCAGCAGATTCGCCGACCCGGCGACGCACTGCTGCAGGAACGTCGCGATCGTGCGCGACACCGTGCCGGCGCGCACCAAATCCTCGAACGTAGCCGCCACACGTTCACGACGCGTCAGGTGAAGCAGTGACCCGTGGGGAGAAAACTCGCCCCGAACGTACTCCAACGAAAAGCCGAAACTGGGTAACTCCCGGCGCACGCTGCGTTCGGCGGGGCTGAGCGCCACCCCGTCGCGCACACACAATCGCTCCACCGCCCGATCGAGTGACCCCGTACCACAGAACGGCATCTGCGGGCTGAGCTGGCGGTTGGACCCGCGCACGACCGTCAGATAGCCCGCGCCCGAGGCGGCGATTTCCGCAACGCTCGGATCTTCGAGCAGCTCGCTGAGAGGTCCCAGGGCGAGCAGCTCCGCCAATGCGGCAGGTCGCACGTCGTCGGCTTCTATGCCGGGCTGAGCTCCGAGCTCGCGCAGCGCCGCATCGACCAACGTCTCGACACGCCGTTGAGCCAGTGGCGAGTTGAGCTCCGCCGGGCTGGTCTTGGACACCACGCGGTCGACGACCGCGCCAACCGCACTGACCAGCGCTTCGTCGGTGGTCTCGGCGTCCGGTTCGGACGGCTCGGCCCAGGTGCCGTCGCGTCGTGAGCTGATTTCCGAGGGGCGTTCGTCCGTCGTGACACCGACTGCCCCGAGCCCGCTGGAGGCAGCGGCGACGGGCTGCGCGAAGCCGTCGGTGGCGGGCGGCGACAACGGCTGCGGCTGCAGCGGGCTGCTCGGAACCCCGGCCGTTGGCGGCGGAGGCGAGCTGGGAAACGGCGGCGGGGCGACCACGGACGGCCCCGCGCCGATCGGCAACGACCCGGGCCCTGCCCCGGCCAGGTCTTCCTCTGCGGCGCCGGGTTCGATGCGTAGCACGAAGTCGCCGACGTAGATGCGGTCGCCCTGGCGTACGGTGGTGGTTTGCAGGATACGCCGACGGTTGAGGTAGGTGCCGTTGGTGCTGTTCTGATCAGTCACCTGGAACGCACCATCGACGAGCTCGAGGCGGCAGTGACGTTTGCTGACGTTACCCTTGGGCAGTACCAGGTCGTTGCCCTGCACGCGGCCCACGGTGACTTCGAACTGATCGAAACTTTGCCGACGTTCTGCCCCGCCCTTCTCGCTGATGATGATGGAGAACACCGTTAAGTCAGTCTGTTAGCTCGGCCCGCAGAGCGAACACAATCCCAATTTGCGACGGCTGGTCGAACACCTAGGGGCGCTCGAAGGCTGAGAGGGATCATCGATGACGCAGCGCACGATCGTGCGGGTCGGAACGGAACGACGCAGCCTGTCAACCGGCGACCAAGCCCGAACACCCGGCCGAAGCTTGGCAAGCTCAACACGACGCGGCGAGGCGGACGAACCGTCGCTTCAGAAATCCGGGTAACTGTCGACGAGATCCTTCGGTGGCCGCGCGATCGCCGAGACGGCACTGGTGATGACGTCTGGCCCCTTGGCGCCAAAGAACAACGCATCGCCAACTCGTGGCTCTTCGAGGGTCGGGTACGCATCGCCCGAAGCGCGGAAGCGTATCGCGCCGCTGAGCGGACGATCGAGCGCCTGGTGGTAGAGCTGCCAAGAGCCCTTGGTGATGTCCCGAACGGCGACGCAAACATCGTCGCGGAAGTGGTACTCGGTGTTGCGGGTCACGAACATGCGATGGCGTCGTCGCTCTTTTCCCTTGTAGGCCACGGCACTCTCCTTCCGGTGTGTTGACAGGCGTTGTTGAAAAGGTGTGGAAGACCTCTGCGCAAGCCGGTAACAGCCGGGCATCGGCAGGAGAGGAGTGTTCCAGGCTGCTTGGCAGCGGGGCAAATTTGTCTCCAAGAAGTTAGTCGGGCGCGCGCCTTCCACCTACAATGCCGGACAGTGGATCGTTCATCGCCGCGCCGCCCTGGTCTGCGCAAGACGTCGTTTGCGCCACTGGTCGTGCGCCGGCACGTCGAGCTTTGGCACAGTAGCGACTACCGCGTTCGCGAGATGTTCGAACAAGCCGACGTCATGAGCGAGGGCGCCGCGCGCCAGGAGGGCAGTCGCGCCGTCTACTACGGCACGACGAGTATCGTTTTGCCCCTCGTCTCACGCGGTGGGCACATCCCCGACGGCCATCGCGGTGCGACGCTGCGCCTTCTGGCGTGCGACCCACACGCCCGTGTGCGCGCCGTGCGCATCGCGTGGCGCGAAGCGCAGGTGCGTGCCGGCGCACCGCTGGGTCAACTGCGAGCGGAACTGAACTTCTCGATGATCGATCTCGGACTGAAGATCGACGTCGATGTCGAGGCCAATCAACTCGAGCAGTCACTCGAGTCGCGCTCAACTGGTTGATGCAGTTGGGCCATCCCACACGTTGCCCACACCTTGTGCACCACGATCGAAGGGACCCGCCGCACCCTCTGCACGCACATCGGCCAACACTATTGACTTCAACTTGATGCCCGGCAAATTGATCCAAGCTCCCGCATGACCTTCCGACGACCCACGAACCGGCGCCCATCGAAGCGCGAGCGCGACGCGAACGACGGTACCCCTCGACAGCGCCATACCCCTCGAGGCGCCACGTCACCCAATGCTAAAGGTGAACACGTCGGTGATTCGGCAACCAGCGACCGTACCAGCAGCCGCGATGACAGCAGCGCCCGAGCGCCCGAGCGCCCTCGCAGTCGCGCGGTGCGTGCGAGCAATCACCAACGCGGCAAGGGTCAGCCACCGCGCGCCTCGCGAGGAAAAACACCACGAGACGGCCGCGACAAACTGGGCCGCGACAAGCGCGACCGTAACAAACGAGACAAGGTCATCCACGTGGTGTTTGGACCGGGCGGTGGCCGCGTCGCGTCGGAACAGACGGCACAAAAGCAGGCCGCTGGCGAAGAGCACGCCAACCGCGAGCCGATCACCGACTTGTTCACGCAGAGCGAGATCGCCCGCCTGCTCGGGGTCTCGCCGGCGCGGCTGCGCACGTTGGACCGTTCCGGCATCGTGTCGCCGTCAGGTAAACGCAAGGGGCGAAGGGCGTACACCTTTGCCGACTTGATTCAGCTGCGCGCCGCGCAGAGTTTGCTCGACAGCCGAGTGCGCCTGCGCGACGTCAGCCGCGCCATGCTGGCGCTCAAGAAGAGCCTGCCCAAAGTGGCGCGCCCCTTGGCGGAGTTGCGCATCGTCTCCGACGGGCGCAGCATCGTGGTGCGCACCCAAGACGGCGACTTCGAACCGCTCAGCGGCCAGATGATGCTCGACTTTCACGTGCGTGAGTTGCGCAACGACGTGGTGCGGGTCCTGCGCCCCACCGCGGGTCGCGATCGCGCGCGCACGGCCTACGAGTTGTACCTGCGCGCCAGCGAGCTCGACGAAGATCCGAACACGCTCGACGAAGCCGAAACGCTGTATCGGCGCGCCGTGGAACTCGACCCGTGGCTCACCATCGCTTACACGAACCTGGGTAACATCGCCTTCCGTCGCCAAGACGTGGACGGCGCGGAAAAGCTGTATCGCCAAGCCCTGGAGATCGACCAGAAACAACCCGAGGCGCAGTACAACCTCGGCTACGTGATGTTGGAGCGCGGCAAAGCCGAAGACGCCATCCCGCTGTTCTTGGGAGCCATCGAAGCCGATCCGAAGTTCGCCGATGCGTACTTCAACTTGGCGATGGCCTACGAGCAGATCGGCCAAGCGCAAACCGCTCGCCCCTACTGGAGCAACTACATCCAGCTCGAACCGAGCGGCACTTGGACGGAAATCGCCAAGCGGCACCTGTGATCTACACCCGAAACGTGCGGCGATGAGCGGCGCAGGGTAACGCTGTGCGGACGCTCTCACTGAGCGCCGGGTCGACGTCGGCAACGACGATCCCGGGGCGGTTCGACGCGTCGGCGACCACGTTGCCCCACGGGTCGACGATCAGCGAGTGGCCGTAAGTGCGGCGCCCCCCCGGGTGGCTCCCCCACTGGGCGGCGGCGACGACCCAGCACTGCCACTCGATGGCCCGAGCTCGCAACAGCACGTGCCAGTGATCCTTGCCGGTGTGCTCGGTGAACGCCGCCGGCAGCGTGATTACGTCGAGACCGCCACGCGCCAACGCAGCGAACAGGGCGCTGAAGCGAAGGTCGTAGCAAATCGCCAGTCCCACACGCAGGCCGTCGACCTCGACGGCCACGGCGTCGTCACCCGCGCTCGTTCCCGAACTTTCTCGAAGCGATTTCCCGTCGGGAAGATCGACGTCGAACAAGTGGGTCTTGCGGTAGCGAGCCACGAGCTGCCCCGCAGCATCGAAGACGACCGACGTATTGAACGGCCGCGCCGGATCTGCGCTCTGCTCGGGCATGCCCCCGCCGATCAGCGTGATGCCGAGCTGCTTTGACAGATCGCTCAGGGTGCGTCCGATGGGGCCGTCCGCAGGCAGTGCTTCGGCGTGCTGAGCCTTGACCGTCTCGGAGCCGAAGAACGCAAAGTTTTCGGGTAGTAGGACGAGTTTGGCGCCCTGCTCGGCGGCCGCGCGGACCCAGTGACGCACGGCCTCGAGATTCGCGGAAACATCGTCACCGCTCTGCAGTTGGACGGCTGCGACCCTCAGCGCCCTCAGTACTTTCGGTGGCTGGCTGGACACGTTGCACTTCATCCCACACTGCCGCAGGCGCGACAACCGCCGCTCACCACCGCCGGCGGCTCGACGGTTTCGCCGCCCTGCCCCTGGCCGCCTTCGTCACAACCGGATACCGTAAACCGGATGAACGACGCCACCGGCGCCATGCAAGAGTGGAGCGGTCCGCAGCCGCCCGACGGGCGCAGCCCGAGCGCTGGCCTGGTTCTATTGTACGCGGACGACTTCGCTCGCCTGCCGGCAGCCTGGCCGCTGACCGCCACACGCACGGTGATCGGTCGCGAGCCGCCTGCCGACGCCGTGGTCAGCGTCAATGCCGTGTCGCGGGTGCACGCCGAGATCGTGTTCGAGCGCCAGGGCTACACCCTGCGCGACCTGGGCAGCACGAACGGCACCCTGCTCGACGGCTACCGCGTGCGCGAAGCACGGCTCGAGCACGGCCAAGAGATCCGAGTGGGCGACGCGATTCTCAAATTCGTCGAATCCGACATCGCGGGCTACTCGGGTTATCGCCTCGACGGTCAAGTGTTCGCCCACGCCCGTCGCTGGTCGCGGTCGCTCGATCTCGTGGGCGGCTATCAACTCGACCGCATCGCCTCGGAGATCGCGCGCATCGCTACCAGCCCCTTGAGCGTCTTGCTGCTCGGCGAGAGCGGCACGGGCAAAGAGGTCGTGGCGCGCGAGGTTCACCGCCTGAGCGGGCGCAGCGGCGAGTTCTGTGCCGTCAACTGCGCGGCGATCCCCTCGAACCTGATCGAAAGCGAGCTGTTCGGCTACAAGCGCGGCGCTTTCTCCGGCGCCGATCGCGACAAGCCCGGTCTCATCCGCACTGCCGACGGCGGCACGCTGCTGCTCGACGAGATCGGCGACATGCCGCTGACCGCCCAAGCCAAACTGCTGCGCGTACTGCAAGCGCGAGAAGTCTTCCCCGTCGGGGCGACCAAACCCGAACCGGTCGACGTGCGCGTCGTGTGCGCGACGCACCGCGATCTGCGGCGCATGCAGCAGGAAAACCGCTTCCGCGAGGACTTGTTCGCCCGCCTCAACGAATACCAACTGCGCCTGCACCCCCTGCGCGATCGCAAAGAGGACGTCTACTTGCTGCTCAAGGCGTTCGTCGCTCGGCACGGGCGCCCCGAGCTCGTCCCGAGCTTTCGCTTCATGACGGCACTGCTGCACTACGACTGGCCCTACAACGTGCGCGAGCTCGAAGCCTGCGCCAAGCGTTGCGTCGCCCTCGCCGACCACACCACCCTCGACGTGGACCAACTGCCCGATCAAGTCAAAGAAGAGATGGACGACTACGGCACGTGGGCCGTCGGCGCCCAACCACTCGAAGCAAGCGGCCGCCCCACGCCGACGGAAGAAGAACTGCGCGCACTGCTGCAGCGGCACCAGGGTAACATCGCCGCCGTCGGTCGCGAGCTCGGCAAGGCGCGCATGCAAGTCCACCGCTGGCTCAAACGCTTCGAGATCTCCCTCGACGACTACCGCTGAACGTCGAAGCGCTCCTCAGCAGCGGCTCCTCGGTTTTCTTGGGTCGAGACGCGCCGAGCCGCGAAGCGCCGCGTCTCGACCCAGAACGGCGAGCCGCATCCCCCCACCCCGTCGGGCGGGTTCCCCACCCAGTAGGAGCGACTTCCCCATCCGGCCGAGGCTCGTCCCCACCGTCGCGGGGCGCCCCCCCCACGCCGGATGGCGCGTTCCCCAGGGTCGCCGGGCGCCTTCCCCAACCCGGCGGGCGGGGTGAGGAGTTCGTCGGGCAAGGGTGGAAGGCGGTTTGGCTGCGTTGGAGACTCGTGACGCCGGGGCGCATCGCGGTCGGGACGTCAACCCTCCCCGGCCTCACACGTCGAGATCGTCGGCGTCGACGGGGCGCTCCATGATGAAGCGGAAGCGCGCGGTGGGATCTTTGCCCATCAGCTCGTTGACGATGCGATCGGTCTGCAGCCCGTCGGCGATTTCGACCTTGAGCAGGCGGCGCTTTTTTGGATCGAGCGTGGTATCCCAGAGCGTCTTGGGCATCATTTCGCCCAAACCCTTGAAGCGGGTGATCTCGACCTTGGCGTTGCCCTTCCTGTGCGTCTCGGTGATGCGCAGCTTGTCCCGCTCATCCACGGCCCAGTACGTCTCTTTGCCGATGTCCACGCGAAACAGCGGCGGCACGGCGACGAAGACGCGCCCTTGATGGATCAGCTCCGGCAAGTGGCGGTAGAAGAACGTCAGGAGAAGGGTCGTGATGTGGTGGCCGTCCGAATCGGCATCGGCGAGCAGGATCACGCGCTGGTAACGCAACCGGGAGGCGTCGAAGCTCTTGCCGATGCCACAGCCGAGCGCTGTGACCAGGTCGGCGAGCTCCTTGTTCTCGAGCACCTTGGCCAAACCGACGGACTCGGTGTTGAGCACTTTGCCGCGCAACGGCAAGATCGCCTGCGTCTTTCGATCGCGGCCTTGCTTGGCAGATCCGCCTGCCGAGTCGCCCTCGACGATGAACAGCTCAGTATCTCCGCGTTGGGAGTTGATGCAGTCGCTGAGCTTGCCGGGCAAGGTCAGCCGCCCGCTCGTGGCCGATTTGCGCGAGATGGACGCTGCGGCAGAACGCGACGCTTCGCGCGCGCGCGCCGCCAGAATGATGCGCGTGACGATCTGCTCGGCGGCGGTGCGGTTCGAGTTGAGCCATTGTTCGAGCGCAGGCCGGGTCGCTGCGTCCACCGTCGACTGCACTTCGGGGTTGTTCAGACGGTCTTTGGTCTGCCCCTGGAACTGCGGCTCGGCGATGAACACACTGAGCACGGCCACGACGCCTTCGCGAATGTCTTCGGCGCTGAGCGTCACGCCGCGCGGCGCGAGCTTGTGCGTCTCGATGTAGTTGCGCACGGCTTTGAGCAAACCGGCGCGCAAGCCGTTCTCGTGGGTGCCGCCCGATCCGGTCGGGATGCCGTTGACGTAGCTGATCACGCGCTCGTCGGTGGCCTCGGTCCACTGCAGGGCCAGCTCGATGCGCGCGCCGTTCTCCTTGAGCAGCACGAACGGCGCCGGATGCACTTCTTTGGCTTTGCGGTCGGTGATCACCTTCGTCAGGTAGTCCGTCAGCCCGTTCTCGTGGTGAAAGAGCTCGGTCGTGCCCGCCGTCTCGTCCACGAACGCGACCTTGACGCCGCGATGCAAGAAGCTCACCACTTCGAGTCGCTCGCGGATCACCGCCGGATCGAAGCGAGTGCTCGGAAAGACGCGTGAATCGGGCGCGAAAAAGACGGTCGTACCCGTCCCGCGCGCAGCCCCCTGAGCCTTGAGCGGCTTGGTCACCGCTCCGGCGGCGAACTCGATGGTGTGCACCTTGCCGTTGCGCTTGACCGAAGCCACCAAGCGACTCGACAGCGCGTTGACCACCGAGGCGCCCACGCCGTGCAGACCGCCCGAGGTCTTGTAGTTCTGCCCCTCGAACTTACCGCCGGCGTGCAGCGTCGTGAAGATGACTTCAATCGCCGGCTTCTTGAGCTTGGGGTGCTTGTCGATGGGAATGCCGCGACCGTTGTCCGAGACCGTCACGCTACAGCCGTCGGCGTGGAGCGTCACGCCGACTTCGCTGGCATGGCCGTTCATGGCCTCGTCAACGCAGTTGTCGAGGATTTCCCACACCAGGTGATGCAGACCGGCGGAGCCCACGCCGCCGATGTACATACCGGGGCGCTTGCGAACGGGGTCGAGCCCTTCGAGTACGGAAATATCGCTAGCGGTGTACTGCGTCATGCTTCAGCTCCGTCTTCGGCGAATGCGGGTGGCGCTTCGACGGCGCGCGGCACCACTTCGGTGAACTGCCCGGACTTGATCACCTCGCGCCCCTTGCCACCGCGGCTCGTCACTTCGTACTTGCCGGAGCTGATGCGCTGCGTCCCGCCGCGACCGGTCTTGACTTCGATGGCGTCAGACTCTTTGTTGACCAGGCGGAAGCCTATCAACTTGTCGTCGTCTGCGAGCTTCATCAACATCACCCCGCGGCCGGCGCCGGATAGGTAGTTGATCTCCTCGACCGCGCAGAGCAGCGCCCGGCGTTTCTCGGAGACGGCAATGATCGTCTCGGCGCCGCTCGCGACTTCCAAGCCGAGCATCGTCGCGCCCTCCTTGGTCCGGGCGAACTTGCGCCCGCTGCGCGTGCTGGGTTCGACGAACGGGAGCAGACTGAAGGCCTGGGCGTAGCCGTCACTGCTGACGCTGACACCGTAGGCCTGCGGGTAGTGCTGCTCGTCCTCTTGGAGATCACCGATGGCTCGCGGATCGAGGGAGATCGCCGCGACGATGGCCTCGCCGTCCTTGAGCTTGAACAGCTTCTGGATCGGTTCGCCGTAACCGGTCGTGGCCGGGATGTCGATGATACGGCTGGTGTACGCCGTGCCGAAGTTGCTGAAGAACACGACGGTGGCGCGTGTCGACCCGGCCATCACGGCGAGCACCGAGTCCCCCTCTCGCAGACGCGTTTGACTCGGATCTTTGATTTCCTTCTGACGCTTCACCCAGCCATCGCGGGTGACGAGCACGTGATTGTCCTCGGCGACGATCAGTTCCTCAGCCGAGAACTCCGGCTCGTCATCGAGGCTTTGAATGAGCGTGCGACGCTTCCTGGCCGGACCGAGCGCGGCCATGATCTCCGTCAGCTCGCCGCGCACCAGAGCCCAACGGCCCTTGCCGGATTTCTCGCCGAGCAACTTGCGGATTTGTTTGGCGCGCTTCTGCTTCTCGTCGAGCTCCTGCTGGATCACCAGGATTTCGAGGCGCGCCAGACGATACAGCTTCAACTCCAAGATGGCGTCGGTCTGCTCGGCGTCCAGCTTGAAGCGTTTGATGATCTTCGAGGCAGCATCGGCTTTGCCCTCGCTCTTGCGGATCAACCGAATGATCTCGTCGAGCGCATCGAAGACGGTAACGAAGCCTTCGAGAATGTGGATGCGACGCTCGAGAGCGCCCAGCTCGTGCTGCAGCCTGCGCGTGACCACCTCGTGGCGGAACTGCAGGAAGTAGAACAGCATGGACTTCAGATCCAGCCGCTCGGGACGCCCGGCCTCTTGCGGATTCTCCGTCGGTACGAGGCACGTGAAGTTGCAGTTGAAGTTCGTCTGCAACGGCGTGTTTTTGAACAGGTAGGCGAGCACCTTCTGCTCGTCTGCCTCCTTCTTGATCGACAGCTCGATGCGCACGTCTTCGGTCGACACATCGCGCACGTCGAGCAGCAGCGGCATCTTGCGCGACAACGCGACCTCGGCGATGCGCTCGACCAACGTCGACTTGTTCACGCCGTACGGGACACTCGTGATGATGACGCGCTTGCCGGCGCGGTCCGGCTCGGCAATCTCGTAAGTCGCTCGGACTTTCACGCCACCTTGACCGGTCTCGTAGATGCTCTTGAGCTCCTCGGTGCTCGAGACGATCTGCCCGCCGGTGGGAAAATCCGGACCCTTGACGGTACGGCATAGTTCACGAGCGCTCAGGTCCTTGCCGTCGACCAGCGCGTCGAGCAAGCGAACCGACGCCGAGAGCACCTCTTCGGGATTGTGGGGCGGGATGTTCGTCGCCATGCCGACGGCGATGCCCGCCGCGCCGTTGATGAGCAGCACCGGCAACTTGGACGGCAGCACCACCGGCTCGTCCTTGCTGCCGTCGTAGCTCGGGCGGAACTCGACCGTATCGTAGGGCAGCTCGGCCAGGACCTCGGTCGACACTGCCGCCAAGCGGCACTCGGTGTAGCGCATCGCCGCGGGAGGGTCGCCGTCGAGGGAGCCGAAGTTGCCCGAACCGTCGACGAGCGGCATGCGCATCGAGAACGGTTGTGCGATGCGCACCAACGCGTCGTAGATCGCCGAATCACCGTGCGGGTGATAGTTACCCATCACGTCGCCGACGACCTTGGCGCACTTGCGGTGCTTGACGTCGGCGGTCAGCCGCTGCTGCCACATCGTGAACAGGATGCGCCGCTGAACCGGCTTGAGACCGTCGCGCACGTCGGGCAGCGCGCGGCTGGTGATGACGCTCAGCGCGTAGTTGAGGTAGCGCGACTGGGCGATGTCGTGCAGGGCTACGTTCTGGGCCTCGGGGACCCGCTCTTTGTCTGGTTTTGGGGGGGTGCGCTTCGCCAAGTCTGCCCTCGCGGTTGCTCCCACAGGAAAGGGAGTGGGATGGTCGGTAGCCGGGATCTCGGGGTTTGTGCCAATAAATCGCCTGCACTCCCAACCGGCCATCCAATGACCGGTGGACCGGATCCTCGGTTGACGAGGCACTCTCCAGGTCCATTCACCCGCGCGATTGCCCCGGCTCGGTGCGCGCCAGCCGAGGCTCTGGGTATAGGACCGAAGCCAGGCATTTCAGCCACCTCGCGCTTGTGGTTCCGAGCGCTCTGGGCTACGGAGGGCACCCGCTGAGCACGCTGAGTGAGCCTTCCAACCGCCGCTTGCGCCCCGCCCAGGCCCCTCCCCCATGCACTTCCCCCCTCGTCCAGTACCTCGACCGCACACGTGGGGATTGCTGGCGCTCGTGGTCCTGTTTTGGGCCCTGTTGGCCTCTCCGGCGGCGGCTCAGGCCCCCGGGTCGACCCCCCAAGACGAAGCGGAGGCAGCCCGTGGGTTGACGATCAACGAGATCGACGTCGTGGGCAACCGGCGTATCAGCAAAGACGACGTGCTGGCGTACCTGCACGAGAAGATCGGCGAGAAGTTCGCGCCCGAAGTGCTCGCCCAGGACGTGCGAGAGCTGTGGGCGTCCGGCTTCTTCGACGACATCGAGGTCGACGTCTCTCGGGCAGACACCGGCGCGCGTTTGCGTTTCATCGTGCGAGAGAAGCCCAGCGTCTCCAAGGTGGAGTACGAGGGCAACTCGGAGATCGAAGCCGAAGACCTGGATGAGGCGATCGAGATCAAGCCCGACACGATCCTCAGCCAGGCGGCGATCGGGCGGAGCATCCAGAAGATCCGCGACATGTACGCGGAGAAGGGATACTTCCTCGCCGAAGCCGAGAGCGTCGTCACATCGGAAAAGAACAATCAGGTCAGCGTCAAGTTCAAGATCACCGAGCACAGCCAAGTCAGCGTGCGGCGGATCACGTTCATCGGGAACGAGAACATTCCCGAAGACGAACTGCGCGGCGTGATGTTCACGGGTCAGTCCAACATCCTGAACTTCGGCAGCGGCGGCCCGTTCCGGCAAGACGCCTTCGAGCGCGACATCGCGATCATCAACGCCCTGTACTACGATCGGGGCTTTTTGACGGTTCAGATCCACACGCCGCGCGTGATGCTCACACCGGACCGCAGCGGCATCGAGGTCTCGGTCACGATTGACGAAGGTCCGCGTTTCAAGATCCGGCAGTTTCGAATCTACGAGCGCGGCGCTGACGGCCGTGAGGTGGAGCCCATCGGCGGCCGCCGTCAATTGCGCGCCATGGTGCGAGCGCGCTCCGGCGATTGGTTCAATCGCGCCGCGCTGCTCGAAGATCTCGGCGCCGTGCGCACGCTGTACCGCGACGAGGGCTACGCCAACGTCGAGGCCAACCCCGAAACGAAGCTGATCGGCGCGACCAACGAGGTCGACGTGATCGTGCCCATCGAGCGCGGCCCGATGGTGTTCTTCGACCGCATCGAGGTCCAGGGCAACACCAAGACACGCGACAAGGTCATTCGCCGCGAGATGGAAATCGTCGAAGGCGAGAAGTTCAGCGAAACCAAGCTCGAAAAGTCGCGCCGCCGCATCACGGCGCTGGGCTACTTCGAGCGCGTCGACGTCGGTACGAGTCCGGGCACCGCTCGGGACCGGGTGAACGTCGAGGTCGAGGTCGTCGAACGTCCCACCGGCACGTTCCAGGTCGGCGCCGGTTTCTCGAGCATCGAGCGCTTCATCGCCACCGCCCAGGTCCAACAGGCCAACATCATGGGCAACGGCCAGAACTTCTCGCTCAACGGCCAGTGGAGCGGCATCCGCAATCTGGTCAACTTCTCGTTCTACGAACCGTACTTCCTCGACAGTCTGTTTCAGTTCTCGGTCTCGCTGTACAACCAGGACCGCGACTACATCGACTTTTCCCAGGCGACCTTGGGCGGCTCGCTGACGTGGGGCTACCCGCTGATCGAGCCCGAACTCGCCGCGGCGGTCACGTACACGCTCGAAGACAACCAGATCTCCACGACCCGAACCCGCTCGATCTTCGGTTCGACGGTGCCGACGAGCAGCTTCCGCCAGGTGCCGTTGTACAACCAGTTCAACGACGGTCTGACGTCCAGCGTCCGTCCGTCGCTGACCTACGACACCCGCGACAACCGCCTGTTTCCCACCAGCGGCATCTACCTCAGCGGCTCGACCGAGCTGTCGCTCGCCGAGTTCGGCGCAGATACCGAGTTCTGGCGCAACCGCCTGACTGGACGCTTCTACTATCCGCTGGGCGGCGGGGCGGTCATCAAGCTCAACACCGAGTTCGGGTTGGTCACCAGCCCCAGCGCCGACGGCGTGCCGATCTTCGCGCGCTTCTTCATGGGCGGCATCTTGGACGTGCGCGGCTTCGAGTACCGCACGCTCAGCCCGCGCATTCCTCTGACGCGCACGTTGGACCCGAACAGCGCCCCCGAAGGGCTCGGGGCGCGTATCGGCGGCAACCTGATGTTCTACGACAACCTCGAACTCGAGGTGCCGCTGGTCGAAGAGGTCGGCATCCGCGCCGTGCTCTTCACCGACGCGGGCAACGCCTGGAACTTGGAGAGCAAGTACTGCGCGCTGGATACGGGCACGAGCTACAAAGAGACGAGCCCCTGCTTCGACTTCCCCAAAGACGTTCTGAATTTGCGCACCAGCTGGGGCTTTGGCCTACGCTGGTTCTCACCGCTGGGTCCACTGCGTTTCGAGTGGGGCTTCCCGTTCGCGCCACTGCCGTACGAAGAGACGTACAAGTTCGAATTCACCATCGGCAACTTCTTCTGAGCAGCCGGGACGCGGAACGGACCGCTCCGCGTGAGTTGTGACACGCGCCCAGACCGAACAGCTCGGACAACGACGCGAATCGCTAACCCACAGCCACCACTGGCACTCGATCCCGAGCGCCGAAACGGCACGCAGGCCTTCGACGACTGCCCGCGAGCGCCCTGAAGCGTCGGTCTTCGGCCGGCGAACACGACGCCGTGATTCGCGCATTTCGCACACTTGGCGGCACGTGCAAAAAGGCCCAAAACCGACCCCAAAAAGAGATACGATTTCGAACGCTTATGAGCGCGTTTTCGTGACGTTCGACGGTGCTTTTTGAGTCCTTTTCGGCGGCGTTCGAAGTATAAGGGACGCCGCTCTTTTCACGCCGCGAAACGTCGCGGTCGTGCCCCCGAACGCACAGCGACATGTCTGAAGACACCCCGACGCAGAGCCACAACGAACACCCCATCAGCCTCCAAGACGAGATGACCACCTCGTACTTGGACTACGCGATGAGCGTCATCATCGGACGGGCGATCCCCGACGTCCGCGACGGCCTCAAGCCGGTCCATCGTCGCATCCTCTACGCGATGAAGGACCTCAACCTGACGGCGGGCACTTCGTACCGAAAGTGTGCGGCGGTCGTGGGCGAGGTGCTCGGCAAGTACCACCCACACGGCGACAGCAGCGTCTACGACGCGTTGGTGCGCATGGCCCAGTCCTTCAGCATGCGCCATCCCCTGGTCGACGGTCAGGGCAACTTCGGTTCGGTCGACGGCGACCCACCTGCGGCATACCGCTACACCGAGTCGCGCTTGGCGAAGATCGCCTCGGCATTGCTCGCGGACATCGAGAAAGACACCGTCGACTTCACGGCGACCTTCGACGAATCCCGCGAGGAGCCGGTCGTTCTCCCGACGCGTTATCCGAACCTGCTGGTCAACGGCTCGGGCGGCATCGCGGTGGGCATGGCGACGAACATTCCGCCGCACAACCTGCGCGAAGTGTTGGATGCCACCATTCACCTGATCGACAATCCGCAAACGCGCGTCGAAGAGCTGATGCAATTCATGCCCGGGCCGGACTTCCCAACGGGCGGCTTCATCTACGGCCGGGTCGGCGTCTTCCAGGCCGCAACGACGGGGCGCGGGTCAATCGTCATGCGCGGCCGCTCAATCGTCGAACCGGTTCGCGGCGCCAAAGACCGCGAACAGATCGTCTTCACCGAACTGCCGTACCAAGTAAACAAGGCACGGCTCCACGCCAAGATCGGGCAGCTCATCCGAGAGAAGCGCATCGAGGGCATCAAAGAGGCGCGTGACGAGAGCGACCGCGACGGCATGCGACTCGTCATCGAGCTGAAGAAGGACGTCTTCCCGCAGGTCGTGCTCAATCAGCTCTACACGATGACCGATTGCCAGACGACGTTCGGGGTCATCAACCTATCGATCGTCAATGGGCGCCCAGCGGTGCTCAACATCAAAGACATCCTCGAGCTGTTCATCGAACACCGCCGTGAGGTGGTCAGTCGACGCACGCGCTACGAGCTATCCAAGGCCGAAGCGCAACGCGAACTCGTCGAAGGTCTGGGCATGGTCACCACGGACACCGACGTCGTGATCAAGACGATCCGCGAATCGGTCGACCCGGACGAAGCCAGGACGCGCTTGATGGCCCTACCCCTCAAGGGTCTCGAAGAATTCGTGCGCCGCGCGGGCCGCCCCGAGGAGGAGATCGCCCGCGCCCGCGAACGCGGCGACTACCGCCTCAGCGAGCGCCAAGCCAAAGCCATCCTGGAGATGCGCCTGAGTCGCTTGACGGGCCTCGAGCAAGAGAAACTCGCCAAGGAGTACGGCGAATTGAGCGACCGCATCGCCTACCTCTCGTCGATTCTCGCCGACGAGGGACTGTTGATGGGCGTCATCGTCGACGAGCTGAAGGAAATCCGCGAGGAATACGGCGAAGACCGCCGCACCGAGATCATCGAAGACGAGGCGGAGATCCAGGTCGAAGATTTGATCCAAGAAGAGCAGATGGTCGTGACCATCTCCCACGAGGGGTACATCAAGCGCACGGCGCTGAGTACCTACAAGGCACAGAAACGTGGCGGCAAGGGCAACCGCGGCATGGAGGCACGCGATGACGACTTCGTCACGCAGCTGTTCGTGTGCTCCACGCACTCGTTCGTGTTCTTCTTCAGCGACATGGGCAAGGTGTACGTCAAGAAGGTATACACCATTCCCCAGGCGGCACGGAACGCCAAGGGCAGAGCCATCGTCAACTTCGTCAGCATGGAGAAGGACGAACGCATCTGCGCCATCACTCCCGTGGCCGGGTTCAACGAAGGCTTGTTCGTCACGACGCTGACCCGCAAGGGACAGATCAAGAAGACGGCGGTGGTCGACTATCAGAACTTCCGCGAGAAGGGCATCATCGGCGTCAAGATCACCGAAGAGGACAAGCTGCTGGCCGCCGCGGTGACCGACGGCACACGCGAGTTCTTGATCGCGACGAAGAAGGGCAAGAGTATTCGCTTCGACGAGCAGCAGGTTCGGGCGATGGGCCGCGGCGCCGCGGGCGTCAAAGCCATCGAACTCGACACCGACGACGAAGTCGTCGGCTTCTCGATCACTGACCCCGAACGACCCCAAGTGCTCACGATCTGCGCCCGCGGCTACGGCAAGCGCACGCCACTGGAAGACTTCCGCACGCAGCGCCGCGGCGGCAAGGGCATCATCTTGATCGACGCCAGTGAGCGGAACGGTCCAGTGGTGGGGATCGCGCTCATTCACCCCGATCATCAGGTGATGATCATGACGGACCGAGCCCAGACGTTGCGCACGCGAGTTTCCGAAATCCGCGAAACGGGCCGCAACGCGCAGGGCGTGCGTGTGATGAACGTCGCCGACGACGAGCGGGTGGTCGCCATCGAAGCCATCGAGGACGACGACGACGATGAGGCATTGGCGAGTGCCGAGGCGGCCGCGAGCGTGCTGCCCCCCGCAGCGACCGGTGACGACGCCACCCCCGCTTCTAGCGAGGGCGACGAAGACTCGAGCGTCGACAGCACGGACCTCGACAGTACGGAGCCAGACGACACAGACGGCCCGGACTCGGATGACCCCGAATCTGCTGCCGATGATGATGTCGCGGAGGACGATTCGGACGACGGCGACGACGAGACATGACCCCCAGGGCGCTCGCTGCATGTGAGCACTCCAACGCCCCCTGAAGAGGCCCCAACGCCAGGCGAACAGTGACCAAGTCCAAGGCGCAGAAGAACGCACCGGATACGTTCCGAGCCCTGCAAACGGCGCACCCCGACGCCCACTGCGAACTCGACCACCGCTCCGCGTTCGAACTGCTCGTCGCCACGGTGCTGAGCGCGCAGAGCACCGACGTCGCCGTCAATCAGGTCACGCCCGAGCTGTTTCGGCGCTGGCCCGATCCCGAGGCGCTCGGCAGCGCGGCGACGGCTGACGTGGAACAGGCGCTCGGCCGTCTCGGGATGTTTCGACAGAAGGCCAAGAACATCGTCGGCCTTTCACAGCGGTTGCAGCAACGACACGGCGGCGAAGTCCCCTGCAATCTGGACGACCTCGTGGCACTACCCGGGGTCGGTAGAAAGACGGCCAACGTCGTGCTCGGTGTCGCGTTTGGCGCCCCGGCAGGCGTGGTCGTCGACACGCACGTCCAGCGCATCTCGCAACGACTCGGTTGGACGAAGAACACGACACCCGACAAGATCGAGTCGGATCTGATGACGCTGTTTCCGCGCGATCAGTGGGATAACCTATCCCACACCCTGATTTTCCACGGACGGCGGATCTGCACCGCTCGTAAACCCGCGTGCGCCAGTTGTTCAATCAGCGACACGTGCCCCAGTGCGTTTGCCGCCGAGAACGTCGGCCGCAAACCGCCCAAGCGACCGCCACCGCTGGAACCATCTACGGCACCCCCGCGCAAAGGCAAAGCGCAACCGAAAACCAAAGCGGCGTCTGGCCAAGCTGCGACACCGGGCAAGGCCCCGCAAAGCCCGAAGTCGTCGCGCACGTCGTCCGTCCGTTCCTCCAAGAAGGCGGCGCGCTCGACCAAGCGATCCTGACGGACGCGCTCGGCAGGTCCGGGTCGACCGCCGTCACGCGACGCATCGGACGCCCTTGGGCGAAGCAGTACGAGTCGCCGCTGGGGCGCACGTGGGCAGTCGGCGACGATCACACACACCGGCGCGGCTTCGAGGAGGCCCGTTGAGGTCGCGCCGATCTTCTGCAAGTCACCAGTTTCACGGACCCGGTGATCGCCGCTGGCCCGAAGCGTGACTCGGGAACCAGAACAGTCGAGCCGGGCCGCCCCGTGGCAGTTTTTTGCAGCCTGCGGAGGCGATGAGCGTGGTACTTTCTGTCACGCCTGGGGAGTCCACCGAGGGTTCGGACGTAGTTAGGGCGAGGATGGAGTATCGAATGAGCAATCTTGGCCGTGGTTCGCTGTCGTCTTTCGTTCTTCTGTTCGGCTTGGGTCTCGCCGTGGGCTGCAAGAAGCCCGCGGAAGAAGAGGTCGGCAGCCAGCAGCTCGCCGCCGAACCGGCACCGACGCCGGCCGCCATCGAACCCATCGAGGAAGAGGCGAACGGAGAAAACGACGAGGACGAAGATCCCGCCAAAGCACCGAACCCTGCAGCCGAAGCGTCCGGCCCCGCGGAAGCGGCAGGCTCCGCGCCTCCCCCCGCCCTCTCTGCTCCGCCTTCGGAAAAGAAGGGCTTGGTCGACACGCCGCCGGCTGCCTCGACTCCCAAGTCGACGACACCGCCCAAAGAACCACCGAAGACGGCAACTCCTCCAAAGACCACGACTCCACCGAAAACCACGACTCCACCGAAAGACGACACCAAGTCGTTGGTGCCAAAACCCCCACCCGTCGCGACCACGCCGCCGAAAGCGACTACCCCTCCACCGACGACGAATCCTCCCAAGGTGGAGCGCAAGTTTCGCGAGCGGAAGGGTGTGTCGAAAAAGCGCCTCCCCGGCCAGGACTAGAGCACTGATCAGTTTGCCGGTGCGCGGAAATGCCCAGAAAAATAGCCCCAGCGGGGGTGAGGGTGTTTTTCGGGGCCACGTTCGGGCACTCTAGCTCGGTGCTCTGGGTTGTTGATTTGTCGCGGCAATCAACATGATTGCCGCTCTTGTGCCTCGGCAGAGAGATCTGGACCGGCTCTCCGTTACCCCGACGGGTGAGCGGTGGGCAACTCAGCTCGGTTGCGCGAAATCTGCCTCGGCACTCTCTGCAATTCTGGTGCTTCCTCGGTGGTCGCCGTGCTCAGCGAGCGGAAACACCAGCGATGGAAGCCCGCCCGAAGTCACGCTGGCAAAGCACCCCAAGCGCCGGCAACCGCAAGAAGAGCGATGGTGCGATGACTCAGCGCGACACGGCCAGGCACTTTTCGAGCTCGGGGGTCGTTACCCAGTTGCACTGCCCGTTCGCGTCCCTGCCACAGGTCGCTGTTTTGTAACAATCCCATTCGCGCTTGTACTCGCACGTGGTGAACGTTGGTGCCGACGTCCCCGGCTCCTGGCACAACTCTCCCGAGCAGCCTCCGGTCTGACACGGAGCGGGGGCTGGCGCGGCCCCACCAGCGCCCGACCCTGACTCACTCGCCGACGGAACGGTCACCGTCGGCGGTGTGTTAGCCTCTGGGGTTGAATTGCAGGCATTGCACCCCAGTGCCGCCAAACTCGCGACCGTCGCGGTCCAAACGCAACGCCGCAGCCCCCCCCACCCGTTCGTCATGGCTCGGTTCCTCATGCCGTCTGTGTAGCAACAAACCGCTTACCCTCCATCGCAAATCCACCGGGCGAGGGCAAATGGGGGGATGCGCTCGCGCCGGCATTGTGACGTCGATGGACGCCACCGCGCAGCCGAGACTCCTTCGATGACGATCGCCTCCGCCGAACACTCGGTGTCGTGATTGCGGTCGACGCAAGCGAGCCCATCGCGCCTCCTCACTGTCCCACGCCGCCCCAGGTTCCTGCAATGGCGAGGAGCGCCCGGCACCGTCGCTTCCCGTCAGAGACGGGAGCGACGGATGCTCTTCCTCAGTGATGGCGTTCGAGCTTGGCGCGGCGGATGCGCATGGGGCGCTTCGTCGGCGTCATGGCCACCGAGAAACCCGACACCGTCACTCCCCCGTCGGCGTCGGAAACGTCCTCGGTTTCTTCCTGTTCCGCGCCGAGATCGAGCAGGTACTGAATCGGAATCGTCACGCCGGTGAGATTCGGATCCGCCTTTTCGGCGTCAGTGAGTTGTGGGCATTCGGGATCATCTTCGGGTTGGAAGCGACAGATGAGCTGCGGATCCTGAGCGACGGGGAACGCCCCGTAGGCGTCGCCATCGTTGCCCAAGAAGAACGTGTCGCGTTGATCGGTGCCGGCCACGAGGTAGTACTTGCCCGCGGGGACGTCTTCGAGTTCGAACGCATACCCCACGTCGAGCGCGGTCGCAGTTTGCGCCATTTGATCACCCGACGTCGGATCGACGAGCAGCACGTAAACCAGCCCGATGTCGCCTCCAGTCGGCTCTTCACCCACGAACACGCGCACGGAAATGACCTGAGTCCCACCGTTGCTCTCCACGGTGATCGATGCCGTATTCACGCCCTCGCTCAACGCATTTCTCTGGACGCTGATCGTGTTGGTCCCCTCTTCGAGACCGCCCGCATCGAGCAACACCCACGGCTCGCTCGGCGTGACCGCGGTAATCTCGAGCGTCCCCTGACCGGTGTTTCCAATCGCCAGTGGCATGCTGGTGAGGTCACCCCCGAAGTCGAGGACAGTCGTCGACAGGCTCAGCACGGGATCCGTCGAGACCTCTTCACCGGCCTGTTCCATGGCGAAAGCAACGGCGAGGTTCGCGTTGATCAGGCCGTGACCGAACACGGGATCCTCTCCTTCGTCACCGATGTCGATGGTGATGCTGGGCAACGCTTGGCGGAACTGCTGCGGCCCCATTTCCGGCCAGATCGACTTCATCAGGGCCGCGACGCCTGCCACGTGCGGACACGCCATCGACGTGCCTTGGTACGAGGCGTATTGGGTATTGCCGTTGTTCTTGAACACCAAACTGACGACACCGTCGGGTTGCCCGTCCAGGTTCGCATCGGCACCGGTGTCACCACCGGGTGCGGCCACGTCCACCACGCCAGTCCCGTTTCCAAAGTTCGAATAGAAGGCCTTTTCGCGGTTGAAATCGGTCGCCGACACGGTGATCACCCCGGGCACACCTGCGGGGCTGAAGAAGTCGGCGGGCGCGTTCGAGTTGCCTGCGGCTGCAATGACGATCACGCCTTCGGCGTTGGCAGCGGCAACTGCCGCCGTCATCGCGTCGCTGACACCGGGCCCGCCGAGGCTCATGCTGATGATGTCTGCCTTGCGCGACGGCTTCTCTCCCGTGGAGTTGTCCAGCCCCGCGGCGTACAGCACACCCTGACGGATGTCTTCCAACGTTCCTCCGCCACGGCCCAGGACGCGCACTGGCATGATCTTGGCGTTGGGGGCAACGCCAGCGGCGCCCACGCCGTTGTTCGTCGCAGCGGCGATGGTGCCGGCGCAGTGTGTACCATGGAACGAGCTGTCACCCTGACTGCGACCGTCGCCGGGGTCGTCGGGGTTGTTGTCAGGGCCGTCGCCGTCCGCCGCGACGTCCAGGTCGGAAATGAGGTCGAACCCCGTGTCGGTGAGCTGACTGCTGCCGTCGCCGTTGACGAAGTCCGGATGGCCCAGCGCAACGCCCGTATCGAGCACGGCGACCACGACCCCCTGCCCGCGTTTGCCGTTGGCGGTGAGATCGGACGCCGCCCACGCCGGGGCAAGGTCGATCTGGTCGTAGTGCCACTGAGACGACAGCAGCGGATCGTCGACGACCGGCGCGCCGAGCCGCTGGTACCTGTAATTGGGCCAAACGCTCGCTAGGCCGCTCATCTTTCGCAGCTTCTTGATCGCCATCAGACTCTGCCGGGCCGCCGAACCGCCTTGGGGAAGGATCGGTGAACCATCGTCGATGCGCATCAGTTGGTACCCCGTCTCATCGACGGGATTGATGGGTTTGACCAGCTGAGCGAGTTCCGCACTCTGCGGCCCAAACGACGGCGCCACCACCACCTCGAACGGCACGGCGTCCCAGTTTTCGCTCAACCGTTGGGAGTTGATGCTCATCTGGGTTGCCGACGGCTGAGTGATGCCGACTGCCAACGAGTAGATGGCTTGACCGTCAGGGGGTTCGCCCATTTCGTCGTAGCGCTGAACCGCGACCCAATAAGTGTTCGTGGTCTTCGCCACGACCTGTTCCTTGTCCCCGGCGCCTTGGGAGTCCTCGACGATCTCCTTGGTCTTGATGTCGAGCAAGAACAAGTCGAGATCCGCCAACGGAGTAGACGGTTTCGATGCTTCGGCGCGAAACAACGTGACCGCTTGCCCTGCCGCCAGCGTCACGCGGTAGTAGTCGACGTCGTCGGGAATGGTTTCGTAGATGGGGATCCCGTCGTCGTCTTCACCGATCTGGATCGGTTCACCATCGGCGTCCAACTTGGGGATTGGGCCAATGTAGCCGCCCACGGTGCTGGGGCTCGAAATGAGCTGCGATGTGTCTTGGGATGGATCGTCGGGATCGACCGAATCGTTACGGATCCGGATGTTGTCGACGTTGGCGGTGTCGGTGTCGGTGTAGAGAGTCTTGCCGACTTTGAGCGTGCCGCTGACCGAGAAGGTCTGGCCGGCGTCGGGGACCACGATGTCCACGCCGCCTTCGTTGGCGTTGGCAACGAACCCGGAGCCCGAGTCCTCATCGTCCGCGCTGGCGTCGACCGGCGGGGTGCCGGCATCGCTCGGCTCTTGCCCATCGTCTGTTTGCGGCGTGTCGTCGGTGTCCGCGCCCCCCGAGTCCTGTTCGACGGGCTGCCCTGTCTTTTGCTCGTCCTTGGTCGCGCATGCGAGCGAAACCACGGAACACAATCCAACAAACACCCCAAGCTTACGAAGCATCATTCAGAAGACTCCTAATCCGACACGGTCCCCTCGCGCCGAAGGCAACCCTACTGCACTGGGACGCTGCTCGACACGACAGAATTCAGTCGCTCTCGTCGGCGCGCACAGGTCGCGCGGACGACCCATCAAGCCGGTGCACCCGGCTCCAGTGGCAGTGCAAACGCGGGTGGGTGGCGCGACCACCAATCGGGCCAGAACAATGCAGTACAAGACAGGTGACGACAGGCGCCCACGGTTCTAAAACCGCAACGTGAAGACCGAACACGCTCGCGCCGCACGAACGACGACTTGCTGGGCCCCCGGAGTGGTCCGAAGCAGCGGCTCGGCCCTCGTGGTCGCCGCGCTCTTCGCCTCTCCCGCCCACGCCGAATCGCCATCGCTCGACGCTTCGGCAACCTCTGAGGGAGGCATCCCCGTCCAGGGCAGGACTGGCGAGCTCGACGAGTCGCCCGCAATGTCGAGCGAACCGGTGTCGGGCCTGCCTGAGACCGGTTGGCAGTGGGGATTGAAGCTGGGGATCGAACTGCCACTGGGCAAAGCGGATGGGGGGCTGACGCTGCTCGGACGAGAAGCGCGCAGCGGTGACTTGAGCGGGATCGGTGACTTTCGCGTACCGATCGCGTTCGACCTCGGATACCGCACCAGCCCCGATTGGTGGATCGGGCTCGAGGCGGGCGCCGGGCTCGGGCCGGCAGGCGACGATTGCACCGACGACGTCGTCCAATGCGAATGGAGCAGCCTGCGGCTCGGCGCACAAGCGATGTACTTCTTCGACGGCTCGGACGAGGCTTCGGCGTGGATGGGCGCCGTCATCGGTTGGGAGTGGCTGAGGGGTACCGTCACTCAGGTGATCACGGTGCCCGGCATGGGCAGTGGCCCGGATTCGATGGCACCAATCCGCGTCGAAGAGAAGCTCGGCGGGCCGCACTTGGCGCTCGAAGGGGGGCTGCCGTTCAGCCTGACCGATCACCTCACGCTCGGTCCGTTTCTCGCGGGCGCTGTCGGCATGTTCTTGACCGACGAGATCACCTGCCCCGACGGCCTCAGCTGTCCCGGCGACCGCGGCGTCGACGACAAGCAGGTGCACGCATGGTTGGCCCTGGGCGTCCGAGGCAGCCACGGCCCCTGAATGGGGTTCGGACACTCAGCCCTTCGAGGCGTTGGACAACTGCTCCAGTAACGTGAATGCGCACTCGTCAGGGTGCGTCCCGCCCGCAGCAAGACGCTCGGCCTGCGCCGAGACGGCATCCGGCAGCAATGCATTGACTCGGTCGAGCACCGCCACCTCAATCCGTCGCCGCGCAGCGTGAACACGTCGCCGATCGCGCGTGTCGCGGCCCGCCTCACTGCGAAGCCACTCGCCATGCGCGCCCAGTGCGTCCAGCAAGGCGCTGACGCCTCGACCGGTGGTGGCACTGCATTCGACGACCGGTGGTAACCAGGTGGACCCCGGTCCTCGGAACTGAACCCCTGTGGCCTGCTCGTCGGGGTGCGGCTGGGCGTGGTGCCCAAACAACGGGGCGTTGGAGTGGTGCTGCCGCTCAGCGTCGCTGTCGAGCAAGCTCTGGCCCAGAGCGATCGCGCCGCGCAACCACGACGCCGCACGAGCAGCACCGCCGAGATCTGCCTTGTTCACGGCGATGACGTCGGCCACCTCCATGATGCCGGCCTTGTTCGCCTGCACGTCGTCTCCCTGCTCCGGCGCGACGACGAGACACGTCGTGTCAGCGACCAGCATCACGTCGTATTCGTCTTGCCCCACGCCGACGGTCTCGACGACGACCGCGCCAGCCCCCCAGGCGACCAGCGCGCGGACCATGTCAGCCGTCGCCCGTGCAATCCCGCCGAGGGAACCTCGACTGGCCAGGGAACGGATGAACACACCCGGCTCCTGCGCAAACCGCTGCATGCGGATCCGATCGCCCAGAATCGCTCCGCCGCTGAACGGGCTCGACGGATCGACGGCGAGCACGCCCACCCGGTCGTGGCGCTGCGTCAATTGGCTCAGCAACGCGGCGACCAGGCTGCTCTTGCCAACCCCAGGACTGCCGGTAACGCCAATGACCTGGGTGGATGAAGTGTCCGTTGCGTAGACTTCTGCTCGCGCGCTCGGATCACCTTCTTCGAGCAGTCGACACAAGCGCCCCAGCGCACGCCGATCGCCGTCCCGGGCGCGCTCGAGCCAGGAGCGAGGCTCAGCCACTTGCCCTCCCAGGGCTTGGCTTCAGCTCGGTGCCCACGGCCTTCATCCTGCACACCGCCAAACGGTTGGATGGCGAAACGCGAAGCGGCCTCACGCCTTCAAGCGCGTTGCCAAAGCCTGTAATGCCAACGCGTAGGACTGCACGCCAAAGCCGGCGACGGTCCCAATGCAAGCGGGGGCGACGCAGGACTGATGACGGAACGACTCGCGCGCGGCGGGATTGGAAATGTGGACTTCCACGACGGGTATCCCCGCACCCTTGATGCAGTCGTGCAGCGCCCAGCTGGTGTGGGTGTACGCGCCGGGATTGATCAGCACGCCGGCGAAACCATCGTCCTGGGCCGCACCGATCCAATCGATCAGAAAGCCTTCGTGATTCGACTGCCGACATTCGAGCTCGACCCCCAAACGCGCCGCCAATTCCGACAATTGCCGCTCGATGTCGGCGAGCGTCTGCGAGCCGTAGACGCTCGGCTCACGCTTGCCCAACCGGTCCAGGTTTGGCCCGTTCAAAGCCAAGATCTTGATGGCCACGACACGACCTCAGGACAGCTCGGCAACGAGCGCCGGCGCCGAAACGCGCAGCAGGTAGCGCGCTTTGCCCAGGTTACCCTCGGGGGCCAAGGTGACCGCCAGGAAGTAGGTATCGTTGAGCACTCGAATCAGAGTGACCATGCGCTCGTTGCGGATTGAAACTTCTTTGGTCTCGCCGGCATCGAGCATCTCGGTTGCACGCTGGATCGACTTGACCAGAACGCTGGCCTCGGCCCCCACCGCTTCGATGTCGAACCCCGCATCATCCCGTGTGTAGGAATCGACGGGAATGCCCTCGAAGTCGACGAGCATACCAGCAAGGCCGCCTTCGACACCGTCAACCACGTTCTGAATCGTCTCACGGAACATCGTGAACAAGCGTAATCCGATTCGGCGGATCGGGGGAATGTTTCTGCAAATTTCCCCGGCACCAGGCGAGGTACAACGCCGAGCGGGGCCATGGCGATTGGCGACAGCGCGCAGCCCGGCTCGGTGCGCCGACGGCTCGACGCACCGCGCCCGCATCATCCCGCTGAACGCCAGTAACCTTGGTCGGCAGGCGATGATGGGATATGGTGCGAGACATGCGACTTTGGAGCTTACCGGTCACCACCTGCACGCTGTGCCTCTCGCTCAGCCTCGCCTCCGTGGCTCGAGCGCAATCCGACGACGACGATGATCCCACCGCCTCACCCGACGTCCAAGCGCAGGTCGGCATGGGCACGGAGAAAGAAGAAGACGACGATTCGCCGCAAGATTCCGATTCGGAGGCAGACGTCGCCTCCGCTCCCCAGTCCGACGAGCAAGCCGCCGCGCCGACATACGGACACGCTTGGCAGTTCGGTCTGCGCTCTGCGGTCTCCTTCGGTTACAAGATCATGTTTCGCTACGACGACTCGCCGCCTTGCGACGTCGGTGCCGTGGATGATCGTTCCGTGTGTGGCTTCGGCACGCCTCCAGCCCTCGACCTGGCTCTGAGCTTCGCGTTGCTCGACTCGATTGAACCGTACGTGTGGCTCCGTTTCGGCTTGGCTGACCAGACTCAGACGGCCACCGCAGCGACGAGCCTACTCGGCGCAGGCGTGCGCATCTACACGATGAGCGATTCTCAGCTGAAACTGTTCTTCGAGCCCGCGCTCGCGGTCGAGACCGAGGAGCGGCTCGGCAACGGCCCCGTCAACGCCAACTACGACACGGACTACCTCGTTCACCTCCACTTCGGACTTCAATACGACTTCATGAAGTACTTCGGTCTGTACGGCAGTGTCGGGCCGAACGTGACTTTCGTTCGAGCGATCGGCACCGAGCTCGAGGCGTCCATCGGCATCCAGGGACGCGCGCCCTGACCAAAGAGCGATGAGCCCCCCAACCCCGCGTCCGTTCCACGTGCTCGGCGTCGCGCAGATTGCAGTCGGCGCGCCCGATCGCACAGCCCTGCGCGCGCTGTGGGTCGACAGCCTCGGGCTCGTATCCCGTGGCACGTTTCAAAGCGCATCCGAAAACGTCGACGAGGAGATGCTCGGCCTGTCTGCGGGAGCCGACACCGTCGAGGTCGACCTCATGATGCCCCTCGATGCGACAGCGCGCCCCCGGGTCGACCAACCCGCGCTCAACCACGTCGGGTTGTGGATCGACGACTTGCAAGCCGCCCACGCCTGGCTCAGCGAGCGGGGGGTGCGTTTCACGCCTGGTGGGATCCGCCGCGGGGCAGCCGGGCACGACGTGTGCTTCATTCACCCCAAACCCTCCCCCGATGCGCCAATCTGCGGCCAGGGAGTGCTGGTCGAACTGGTGCAGGCACCGCCGGAAATCGTCGCGCAACTCGCACCCCCCACTTCGAGCCGACCCGGGTGAGCAGCAAGAGGTACCGCCCGGGCGGGCTCAGCGCGGTCGAGGGAAGAGTAGCTCCAACAGGTCGCGCACGGCGCGCGGGGACCGAATCGTACCCGCGGCGACGGCCTGTTGGAGTCGTTCGAAGTGTCGTCGAGAATCGGGGTCGGTCTTGACGTGCTCGATCAACGCTTGCCGAACCACCTTCTCGAAGAAAGCAGCACGCTGATCGCAGCGCTTGGCGCGCAGCTGTGACGGGCTGAGCCGGTCCAAGCGCTGCAACCAATCACACCACGCATCGATGCCGGTGCCATCGAGAGCGCTGGTGACGAACACCGGGACGGGCGCGCCCCGAACCAGTGAGGACGCCGACGCATACTGATTGGCAATCCGCTGAGCGGCCGCAGCACCATCGCCGTCGGCCTTGTTTACGACCAGGGCCTGGCAGTCCTCGTTCAGCCCACGCTTGAGGCCTTGCAGTTCGTCGCCCGCCCCGGGGCTGAGCACCAGCACGACGACGTCGCACAACAGCGCCGCGTCCGCCTCGGTCTGGCCGACACCGGCGGTTTCCACGATGACCCAATCGTACCCGGCCAACTCGCATAGCTCGACGGACTCGAGCGTGGCCGGAGCCAATCCTCCCAACATGCGCCCGGTCGCACTCGGACGCACGAACGCGCGAGAATCCGCGCTCAGCCGCGGCATGCGCGTTTCGTCGGCGAGCAGACTTCCCCCCGTGCGTTGGCTCGACGGATCGACCGGCAACACCGCCACGCGCTTGCCGGCGTCGAGCAGCCGAATCCCGAGCGCTTCGATCAACGTGCTCTTACCGGCGCCGGGCGCGCCAGTGACGGCCAAACGAAAGGTCGTCGCAACCGCGTCGCCTGCGCAGCTCCACAGCGCGTCGAGCCAGCGCCGATCCTGGGTTCGCGAGCTCTCCGCGAGACTCAACGCGCGAGCCAACTGACGCCGATCGCCGGCGCGAATGCGCTGCAGCGCGACGGACGGTTCCTCGCTCACGCCACCTCGCCGGACAGAACGTTCAGCACGCGGTCGATGCAGTCGAGCACGGGCGTGCCGGGAACGAAAACGTCGGCCACGCCCTGTTCGATCAGAGCCTGTCGATCTTCGGCGGGCACGATACCACCGCACACGACGGCGATGTCCGCCGCCCCGGCGTCGCGCAGTGCGCCCAGCAATCGCGGCACCAACGTCTCGTGACCACCGGCCAAACTGGAAATGCCGATGGCGTGGACGTCGTGGTCAATCGCAATCTTCGCCACCTCTTCCGGGGTGCGGAACATCGGCGCCAAGTCGACGACGAAGCCGGCATCGACGAAACCGGATGCAATCAACTTCGCACCGCGGTCGTGGCCGTCTTGGCCGAGCTTGGCCACCAGCAAACGGGGACGGCGCCCCTGACGTGCCTCGAACGTATCGACGCGGGCGCGCAAGGCCGCCCACTTGGGATCCGCGTCGAAACCAGCACTGTAGACCCCAGTGACGTTGTTGTCCTTCGGCATGTAGCGGCCCCACAGCTCTTCCAAGACGGCGCTGACCTCCCCCACGGTCGCGCGAACCGCCATGCAATCGATACTCGCCCGCAGGAGATTCCCTTCGCCGGACTCCGCGACGTGACGCAATCGACCCAGTGACTCGTCGACGGCGCGCTGATCTCGCATGGCCCGCAATCGTTCCAGGCGTTGGCGTTGCTCAGCGAGCACCGCAGCATTGTCGATGCGACGAATCTCCGGCTCCCGTTCGTCCGACGAGACGTACAGATTGACACCGACGAGTTTGTCGTTGCCGCGTTCGAGTCGCACTTGTCGTTCGGTGGCAGCGCGAGCGATGCGCCGTTGCACGAGCCCCGATTCGATGGCAGCGACCATGCCCCCGCCCGCGTCGACCTCCTGCAACAGTTGACGCGCTTGCGCGACCATCGAGTCCGTCAGCGACTCGATCAAGTACGACCCCCCGAGCGGGTCGACTGTCTCGCAGACGTCCGTTTCATGACGGAGGATGAGCTGGGTGTTCCGAGCAACCGTCGCGGCGCGATCGCTGGGCAGGGCCAGCGCTTCGTCGAACGAGTTGGTGTGCAAGCTCTGCGTTCCGCCCAGCACCGCCGCCAGCGCCTCCACCGTCGTGCGCACGACGTTGTTGAGCGGCTGTTGCGCGGTCAAGCTGACGCCCGACGTTTGGCAATGCATGCGCAGGCGCAACGACGACTCCCGTGACGGCGCAAATCGCTCGCGCACGAGTTCGGCCCACAAGCGGCGCGCGGCGCGGAGCTTGGCCACTTCGGTGAAGAAGTCCATGCCAACACCGAAGAAAAACGACAACCGGGGAGCGAAATCATCGACGGCTCCCCCAGCCGCCAGCGCCGCCTCCACGTACGCCAACCCATTGCCGATGGTGTACGCGAGTTCCTGAACCGCGGTAGCGCCGGCCTCCTGCATGTGATAGCCGGAGATGGAAACCGGGTTGAACTTCGGGTAGTGAGCAGAACACTCGGCGATCACGTCCGCTGTGATGCGCATCGACGGCGCGGGCGGATAGATGTACGTGTGCCGCACCATGAACTCCTTGAGGATGTCGTTCTGGATGGTGCCTCGCAGTCGCTGCGGTGGATTCCCCCTTTCGGCGGCCAGCGCGAAGTACGCGCCGAGCACCGGCAACACCGCGCCGTTCATGGTCATCGAAACGCTGACCGCCCCGAGATCGATGCCGTCGAACAGCACCGCGACGTCCTCGATGGAATCGATGGCAACGCCGGCTTTGCCGACGTCCCCCCGGGCTCGCTCGTGGTCGCTGTCGTAGCCGCGATGAGTGGGGAGATCGAACGCCACGCTCAGTCCGGTCTGGCCGCGCGCCAGGTTGTCCCGGTAGAACCGATTCGAGTCTCGCGCCGTCGCAAAACCCGCATACTGGCGGACGGTCCAAGGCCTGCCCGTGTACATGCTGAAGTACGCACCCCGAGTGAACGGTGCGGCCCCGGGAGTGGTGTCCGACTCGGAAAGAGCCACGCCGTCTCGCGCGGTGTACAGCGGGTTGCGCGCCGGGGCCCCGTGGGGGCTCGTCGCGACCGGAGGCGTGCCGGTCTCCTTCTCGAACCCAGCCAGCCACCGCGGCTCGTCGAAGGGTGCGCTCTTCTTCGCTTCGTCGTCGCTCATCGTTTCCTCGCCAGTACGATTCGTCCCAAAGCATCTGCCGCAGCGCGCGCCAGGTGATCAGCGCATTTCGACACCTCGAAAGCGTCGCGAAAGCCAGCGCTGGCGAACACCAATGCCGGTCGCCCACGAACGTCGACCCGGGTAGCACAGACCTCAGCGGGCTGACCGACGAAGGTCAACAAGTCCCGGGAGCGCGGGGGTCCGAGAAACTGCCCGAGCTCGAGGGCCATGACCATCGAACAATCGGCCTCACGCGGCACGACCAGATCGGTGAAAAGCTCGGGCTGCCCGGCGTAGTTCAGGCGGACTCGACTCAACAGCGAGTCGCCGCGCACGGCGAAGACCAAGGTCTCCTCGCAGGACGCGGCCATGCCGCTGGCGATAGCGAACACCACCTGTTCGGCGTCGTCGGCCACGGCCAAATCGCCCAACGCACGCTGTACGTCGTCGTCGTCCGACTGGGACATCGACATGGTGAGCGCTCCAGGATTGACCAAGTCGGTGGACCTGGCGACCGGCGACAGGCGCGGCTCTTGGGACGGCTCGGCGGCAGCGCTCGGGGGCTTCCGATTTCCGGCGGGCGGCGGAGCAACTCCGCGTACCGTACCTGGAACGTGTGATCGCACCACCGGTGGTCGACGTACCAGGGGGATGGGCGGCATGCTGTCGAGCTGTCCTGGTCGCTGCAGCGAAGGCGTCAGGTTCATACGCGCCGTATCCTGACGACGCGTGTGCGGCGCCAACGGACTGTCGAGATTGCTCAGGCGGCGACGCACGTCCCGGAGTTGTCCGCGCAGGATCCGGACGGGCTGTCCGAGATGGAACTCGAACTCCTGGCTCACGCGGGCATCCAAGGGGTCGACCGCGACGACCGTGACTCCGCCTGTGCTCTTCGTGTCCTCGGCCGGATACGCCAAAAGCGACGTGCACAGCCCCGTCGGCAGCTGTGTGAACAAGGTCGGGTGTGGTTCGAGATCCTCCGACGCCGCTCCCCAAAGACGAGCCAGCTCGCGCTCGAGCAGCGGTTCCAGCCCCGGGTGCAGCTCGGACAACGCAGCGAGGAACGGCACATCGTGTTTCAGGTTCGACAGCAACGCAGCCTCCACCTGGGCACGCGAAACGGCTTCGACCGCAATCAGGTGCTGGGCAAGCTGCAAGGACACCCTGCTATCATCGTCCGCCTCTGCCTGACGCGCAAACATTCCGGCATCTTGGGAACCCGCCCCCAACCTGCGGGACGCCAGACACACCGCTTCGGCAATGCTCCGCTCAACGCTCGAATTGGAAGACGATCTCGGTCTGGCGCACCAACCCCAGTTCGTCGCGGGCAACGCGCTCGATGTGAGCGGGGTCGCTCTTGATTCGTTCCACCTCTGCGCGCAGGCGCCGAATCTCGTCCGAGAGGCGTGAGACCTTCTCGTCGACCATCACTCGCTCCTGACGCAGCTTCTCCAACCTCGGCAAGCCCGACTCGGAGAACACCAGGATCGGCACCGAGGTGCAGGCGGTGGCCAGGATGAGCAACGGTAGGATACGCTCGGCGAAGATCTGACCGGGGGTCACGTCGCCAGCAGTGCCAGCGCGCCTGGGTCGTGGGCAACTTTTGCGGAAAATCACCATGGGAACGTCCTACCGGGCCGCCCTGAGCAAGCTTCCGACCGACTGGCACTCGCTAACCGGCGCCGCTCCCAGGACTGCTGGGTCAGCGAGCGTTGGACACCTGTCTTTTCATGTGCGCAGACGCGGGCTTTGCTATAGTCCGCGCCCTCATTCGGAGGCCCGGATGGCTGCCGGATTGGCGCCTCACGACTCGCCCCGGCTCGACCTCAGGAAGATGCACGACATGGAGATGCAAGCGCTGCGCGCTGAACTGGAACAGCTCTTCGAGCTCGACGATCTGATTCGCTTGAGCGAGCAGCTGCTGGGGCTCGACCCGACTGCTCTGGGCGGCGAGAAAGCCAAAGGGTCCTACGTCAAGTCCCTGACGGAGTACTGCTCGCGGCAAGACTGCCTGCTGGCATTGTGCGATGCGGTCGTGGCGACCAACCCCAAAGCCAGTGAGCAGTTTCGTGCTTCGGCAAACGGTAGCTCTCGCGCCCCGCATTGGTCCGCTGACACCCAGTTCGCGGGTTTCTCCATAGTGCGGGACCTGGGGGAAGGCGCATCGGGCCGATGCTACCTGGCAGCGAGAGACGACGCTCAATTTCGACTGAAGGTCTTCCATCCCGCGTGTGCGGCGGACCGCGGTGGCCTACAGCGACTGCTCACCTTCTGCCGCATCGTCGACCAGCTCGGATTGCCCGGCATCGGCTCGGACGTCGAACTGGGCAGCGCAGGTCACCTCCATTACGTCGCCACGCGATACGTCGCTGGCGCGAGCGCGGCATCGCACGTCGCGCGAAGTGGGCCGATTCACGTCAGTGACGCGGCCGCCTGGATTCGCGATCTCCTCGTGTCGCTTTCGCGCTTGCACGACCGCAAGCTCGTCCACGGCGACCTCAAACTGGAGAACCTACTCGTGCTCGAAACGCCGCTGACCGATGCCGAAGGCGGCGCGGTCAGTGTTCAGCTTCAAGACGCAGGAACGGACCGCTTGCGCACGTTCGTCGACGCGCGAGGCGAAGCCAAGCTGTTGTGCGTCAGCGCACCGACCACGATCGCGCCCGAGGTGTTGCGCGGCGACGGTGCAACGCCTCGCAGCGATCTGTACGCAGTCGGTTCGATGATCTACGAGCTGCTGACCGGTCAGAGTCCGTTTGAAGGGGACTGCGACGTCGCGCAGGCATCGGCCCACCTCGGCGAACCGCCCGTCGCGCCGTCGTACGCCGCGCCGCGAGGGTCAGTTCCGTTCGAACTCGAAGCGTTCGTGATGCGATTGCTCAGTCCCCACCCCGACGAACGCCCTGCCGACGCGGCCGACGCGCTCGCCGCCTTCGACGCGCTGATGGTAACCCGGGCCGGCGCAACGGCGATCAGCAACGAGGAACTCGGCGACAGGATCCTGGCGCTGCGCGACGAACCGACGGATCAGGAAGCCGCCTTGGCTCTCGAAAGCGCCGCGGACGAAGGCGGAGACCCGGCACGCATCGCCGAAACGTTCCTCGAAGCGTTCAATCTGCTCGCCGTGGACCCCGAATCGGCAGAGGTGCGTCTCGACCTCGGATTCCGCGCCGGAAGACTCTACCGCCGCGCTGGCGCAACGGACCTGGCGGAGGGAGTCTACACGGAGCTGCTGACTCTTCAGCCCGGCAACCAAGTCGCCCGCGCTGCGCTCGAAGATCTGTATCTCAAAACCGCAAAGCACGACGAGCTCATCGAACTGTGGCTCGGTCTCACCGATTCGGCGACGAGCTCAGCGCAGAAGGCCGAGCTGTTTGCCAAGATCGGCAGCCTGTACGAGCAACAGCTGAACGACCCGAGTCAAGCAGTCGTCGCGTTCACGCAGGCCTTCTGCGACGACCCGCAAAACTCGGACTACGCGCACGCGGTCGAGCGAGTTGCCAGTCGTAATCAGGCAGCGTGGAACGACGTGCTCGGTAGCTGCGCCGACGCGGCGTCGGCCGGGCTCGGCCCCGACGAGCACTTGGCAATGCTGCTGCAAATGGGTCACTGGTACGCCGATCGATTGGGTCGTTTCGATCTGGCGCTGGAGTGCTATCGCAACGTGCTGAGTCACGATGCGGCCAACGACAACGCGCTGGACGGCTTGGCCAAGCTCTATCGGCGCTCCCAGCAGTGGGGCGAGTTGGCCGACCTTCTGCAGCGGCGCTCCGACGCAGCCGCCACGCCGGCGAAGGGACGAGACTTGCGAGTCGAAGCTGCGGAGATCCTCGACAAGCGGCTCGGTGACACCGCTCGTGCGCTGGCCATCTACGAAGCCATCATCGAAGAAGACCCAGCCCACGAAGCCGCCAACGGCGCCCTCGCCGAACTGTATGAACGCAGTGGTGATCACGCAGGCTACGTCCGGGTCCTCAAGCGCCAATCCGAGAACCTGCGCGGCGCCGATCGCCTGAGCCTGCTCTGCGCCATCGGCGAGGCGTACGAGGACAAGCTTTCAGCCACCAGCCAAGCGTTGGAGACCTACCAGTCGGTGACCGAGGAAGACCCGTTCAACGTCAGCGCGCTGCGTGGGCTGGACCGGGTTTACACGAAGCTCGGTCAGTTCGATCGCCTGCTGGAAACCCTCCAGGCCGAAGTCAAAGCAGCCGCCACGCCGCGTCAGAAGGCAAGCCTCTACGAGCGTATCGCGAGCCTCTACGAGGAAGAGTTCCTCGATCCGCGCAGTGCCGCCGAGATGATGCAGCGGGTTCTGGAGCTCGATCCGCGCAACGAAAACGCACTCGTCGGCCTCGAGCGCATTTTCAAGGCGCAGGAACGCTGGGACGAGCTGATTGAACTTTATGGCCGCCACGCCAACCAGATCGACGACCCGAAGCGCAAGGGGCAGCTGTTGTTCCAACGCGCCAAGTTGCTGGCTGACCAGCTCGGGGCACCGCACCAAGCGCTCGTCGCCTTCGAAGCGGTGCTCGAAGTCGATTCGGAACACGCCGATGCCCTGGCCGCCTTGGCGGAGCTGAAGCAGCAGTCGGGCGACGCCGACGAGGCGCTGCGCGCCCTCGACACGTTGGCGGAGTCGGCAAGCACGCCAGCTGCTCGTGCCGACAACTACGTGCGCGCCGCACGCCTGCTCGAAAAGCGAAAGGATTGGGCGGGAGCAGCGGATCGCTACAAGCTCGCCCTCGACGCCATTCCTCACCACGGCGACGCGAGCACCGGCCTGCGCAAGACCTATCTACAACTCGGCGACCCTCACGCAGCCGCCGAGCTGCTGCACCAACAGGTCGAACTCACCGAGAGTCCGACGGCACGCGGGAATCTGATGGCCGAACTGGCCAGGCTGGCCTACGAGAAGCTCCAGGACATCGAGCTGGCAGAGCAAGCCGCACATCAAGCGCTCGAATGGAACGATACGTCGCTCGATGCACGGGAGATCCTGGGTCGCATTGCGATGGACCAGGAGCGTTACGCTGATGCTGCCGTGCACTTCGAGCGGTCCATCGCACAACTCGATTCGCTACCTCAGGATCGCGCGCTGAACGTGTTGATCGTCTACCTGGATGCACTGGCGCGTCATGGAGCGTCCGAGGCGGCGCTCGACGCCGTCCAGAAACTGCGCGAGCTCGCACCGGACAACCCCGAGGCGATGCTGCGGGCGGCAAAGGTGGTCTTCGATCACGGCGAGCCAGAGTTTGCACGCAACCTGTACACCGAGATCCTCGAGCGCTTCGACGATCGGCTGACCGCGGCCGAGCGTTCACTCGCCACCTTCCATCACGCCGAAGCAACGCGTCGAACGGGCCAATTCGGCCTGGCGGTGTCTCTGCTCGAAGAGGCAGCGGAGCTGGATCCCACGGCGCCAGCGCCCCTGCGCTCGCTGGTCCAGACCCACGAGGCGATGGAAGACTGGGAGGAAACCTGGGAGGCGCAATCGAGATTGCTCGACCTGCTCGAAGGGGACGAGAAGGTTCAGCTACTCATCGCCATGGGGCAACTCGCCATGGACAAGTTGCAAGACCGCCAGCGAGCCACTCGCTGCCTGGTCGCTGCCGTCGACGTTCGCCCCGATGACCGTCGTTTGCTGACTCGCTTGATGCAGCTGTACAGCGAGGACAAGGACTGGGCCAAGGCTTACGACGTGGTGATGAAACTCGCGCAGTTCGTCGAAGATCCGACCCAGAAGGCCCGCTACCTGATGACCGCCGGCATGATCTGCGTCCGCGAAATCGGCGATCAACAGACGGGCCTATCGGTATTCGCACAGGTCATGGAGCTCGACCCGTCGCTCACCAAAGCCCTCGAGGAGAGCATCGCGATCTACCGCGAACAGGGCGACTTCGAGTCCGCTGAACGCCTGCTCAAGGAGAAGATGCGCGCCGCCAGTCACGCCAAAGACACGGCGCGACTGCTCGAAGCATTCACGTCGCTCGGCGAGCTGTACCGCGACGACATGAACCGGCCCGACGACGCGGTCGACGCGTTCGAGGCCGCACACACCATCGACCCCGACAACCGTCGGCGGCTGGACGTGTTGGGTCAGTTGTATGCGAGCCATGCGCACACCTATTTCGACAAGGCCATCGCAGCGTACACGAACATTCTCGAGCACGACCCCTACCGCGCCGACGCGTACACGGCACTGCGCAAGCTGTACACCGAGCGCAAGAACCCGGACGGAGCGTGGCTGTTGTGTCAAGCGCTGTCGGTGCTCAAGCTCGCCGCGCCCGACGAGGAGCGGTTCTTCAAGCGGATGCGCAGCGAGGACCCCGCTTACGCACAGGAGGTCGTCACTGCCGAGGACTGGGCGCGATTCCTGACGCACCCCGAGCAGGACCCTCTGTTGACGGACATTTTCGCCATCATCGAACCTGCCGTCGTCGTCAGCCGTGGCTACGACTTCGAACAGCTCGGCTACGATCCGCGAAACACCATATCGCCCGAACACCACAACTACCCGGTGGGGCAAACACTCCACTACGCGGCGGGCGTTCTCGACATGCCAACTCCGCCGACGTTCGAGAACACCAACGATCCGGGGGGATTGGTGTTCCTGGACACGAAGGTTCCCTCGATCAGCATGGGCTTGGGGGTTCTCAACGCCCATCTCCCACCTCAGATGCTGGCATTCATCTGCGGACATCACCTGACGTACTACCGACCCGGACACTTCCTGCGACAACTCGTCGGCACCGGGACGGGGCTCAAGTCGTGGCTATTCGCCGCGATCAAGATCATCTCACCGACATTCCCAGTCGCCCCCGATCTGGAAGGTGCCGTGAGCGAAGCCATAACGACGCTCCAAGCCACGCTCACCCCACACGCCAAGGACGAGTTGGCTCGCGCCGTATCCAAGTTGTTGCAGGCATCTTCCGCATTGGACCTCAAAAAGTGGGTCACTGCGGTGGACTACACCGCAGACCGCGTTGGATTGGTGCTCGCCCACGATCTGGAAACGGCGGTGGAGGTCGTTCAAGGCTCCGAAGGTGATGCGCCAGGCGCATCGCAACGACGTCTCAAGGAGCTGGTCCTGTTCGCGATCAGCCCACACTACCTACAGCTTCGAGAACGACTGGGGATCAACCTGTCGATCTGACCGCTGCAGCTGCTTGCCTTCACCGTAGACGCGAAGAAAGCTACGCAGCTTGGTTGCACGCGAATGAACCGCGCGCAGTGAAAGAATTTCGCCCCGTTGATGGCTCATGGGCCGTCTTCCACGGGCTGAACTAGGCAACGTGGTTCGTCCAATTGGCTCGCTCGGCTGTAGTGTTACGCGACAGGAAGGCGGCGCGACACGGCGGGTGTTGACTCCGGACCTCGGCGCGGGCAATGGTCTGCACGAGTCATGCGTCGCGTCGCGGTTTTTGGCTGGGGCCTCGTGGCTCCACAGGCTCCGAACATCCAGGTCTTTGCGGAGCGTTTGGACGATGCGGCCAGCTGGCTGCAGCCGTTCAACGGCTTTGGTCCCGACAACTTCATGGTCGGCGCGCCGAGCTTCGACTTTTCCGCCTACCAGAGTTGGATCGACGCGCGGTTCGCTCCCAACCGTTTCAAACAGCTCACCGAGAAAATGGACGCCACGACCCAGTTCGGGATCGGCGCATTCATCCAAGCGTTGGGGCAGAACCCAGGTATCGAGCAAGAGCTGTCGAATCTGGCGGGCTCGGCACACATCTACGTCTCGACCGCGCTCGGCGCGATTCCGACGCTACACAAGATCTCCATTGGCTACCATCGTGCTCAGCGCCGCTGGAATCGCTTTTGGTCGAGCCCCGAGCGCAACAGCGCCTTGGCCGACGTCTTGGCGGGACATGCGCCGACCCCCGACGGCTTGGTCGACCCGGTCAACGTCAGTGACCCCGATGATCGTGAGACTGCGGAGGATGCCTGGTTCGCGTACTGGGTCGAGCAATCCGACGGACTGCGCGCCTACCTCGCCGAGCTGCGCGAGATTGAGAGCGTGCGGGTCGAAGGTGAAGTCGAAAGCGCAAAGTTGAAGGTGATCCGCGAGAAGCGGCGACGTCAAGCAGCCCTGCGCGAACGTTGGGGCGCACCAGAACCACCTTGGAACAGCGTCTCCTCGAACGTGTTGTGGAACATCGCCAACACGCCCGCTTCCCAGATTTCGATGCTGGGGAAGATTACCGGGATGTGCGTGGCACCCATCGCAGCGTGCTCCACGTTTGGCATGACGCTGAAGTTGGCGATGGATGCAATCGGGCGCGGCGAAGCGAAGCTCGCGGTGATCGGCACGGCCGACCCACCTCCCCACCCCGTCACCGTCGGCGCTTTCTACAACGCGCGCGTGTTGTCGGCAGACGGCGCCGTCTCAAAACCACTGAGCGGGCTCAAAGGCACCCACGTAGCGGGTGGTGCGTGCATCTGGGTGGTCGGTGACTTGGAGTACGGACTGTCGAAGGGTTTCAAGCCGCTCGGGCTCGAACCGCTCGCGGTCGGTGTCTCCGCCGACGCCGACCACATCATCACGCCGTCCAAAGAAGGCCCCAATCACGCAGTTCGGCAAGCCCTTCAAAAGGCGGACGTCAGTGCCCGCGAGATCGCGTCCTGGGATCTACACGCGACGGCAACTCCCGGTGACTACCAAGAGGTCGAGAACCTGCGAGAAGTGGTCCCGAGCGAGGTCGTCGTCACCGCTCGCAAGGGCACGTTTGGTCACGGCATGGGCGTGGGGGGCGGCTGGGAGTTGACGGCGCAGTACATCGGGGTCGAGCGTGGCCGATTGTTCCCAACGACGTTGGACGAAAGCGAACTGAACGCAACGATTCGACAGCTCGGCCAACGCTTCGTGTTCAATCGTCCCGTGGAGATCCCGCGAGCCAACGTCGGTAAGCTCTCGATGGGCGTCGGCGGCATCAATGCCTGCGTGATCTCGCGTCCGTTCAAGTGACACTTGCTCGAGGACCGATCAGCTTACCTGTGCACGGAAGTGCCCCCAAAAATCGCCCTGGGATCGTTGAGGGCGTTCTTCGGGGCCACCGTCGGCTCCCTTTGCTCGCAGCTCGGTGCTCTAGGTTGTTGATTGGTCGCGTCAATCAACATGATTGCCGCTCTAGGGGTTGGGCTTGCCGCCCCGAGCTGCTTTCGGATCAGTCCGCGCTCCGCCTCGTGCAGGGCTGAAGTTCAATTTGCCAAACGTGCCAGTCACCCGCCACCGGTAGCTCCCATCGGGTTGCTTGGCTTGCTTGGACTGCGGGTTCATGTCGATCAAGCCCCCCAGCTTGTCACCGGGCTTGCCGAGCAGACTGCGGGTGTTCTCATCCTTGTCGCGGTACGCGTCGGAGAACTTGAAGCTGAGCGTGAGTTGCTCGGCCATGCTCAACTCGAGCCGGTCTCGGAGTCGCAACTTGCCCTCCGCTTTCGCTTCGAGATCGGGTCCCTGAGTCTCGAACTGCTCGAAGTCGATGCGCCCCTGGGTGGCGGTCGCTCGAATGGTGAAAGTCCCGGCGTTGATCTCGGGCAACGCCACCAAGCCGCGGACCTTCGTCTTTCCATCCGCCAGCGTGAACTCCTCGATCTGCAGATCGATGTTCCCGTCGGCAGCGCCGTACTTGCCTTCCGGCAGCGATAGTTCGACCGTTCCCGAAAGACTGCCCGAGAGCGGAAGCTGCAATGCCTCTGTCACACCGGGCAGCTGCCCCGGGTTGATGTCGCTGAGCTCCGCGCTGATCTTCATGACCTCCTTGGAACGAGTAAACGTCCCAGACAACTCACCATCGAAACCGTCCACGACGAAGTCGACCTTCGTCGTGCCGAACAAGAACGAAAGCGGCGAGACACGCGCGTAGACTTCGTCGACGTGGATGTGCTGGCGCGGCGGTGCCTCACCGCCGTCCGCGGGTGGCTCCGGTTTGGGGCCAATCAAGTCGACGTCGGTCATCACGACACCAGGAAAGCGCCAAGCCCAAGTGACTTCACCGATTTCCATGCGCTTGGGCTCCGAACTTCCCTGCTGGGAATTGTTGTAACCCAGCACGATGCGCTGCTTGAGCCGTTCGTAGGGGAACGTGGCGTAAGCGAAGATGCAAAACAGCACGATGTAGCCGAAAGGCACGGCGACCCAAGGCCAGTACTTCTTGAGTTTCGGGGGGATGTTCATTGCGCCTTGTCCTCCCCGTCACCCTTCTTGTCGCCCGACTTGTCGACCACCGTGCGGTGATACGCGGACACCGTCATTGCGACGTCCCAAGAGTCGGCCTCGGTTCCACGTTTGCGAACACTCAGCCTCGTGATGCTGATCGGGAAGCTCGCCTGGGCAATCTTCTCCATGAACTGCACGACCGCCTTCATTTTGGTCTTCTTGAAACTGATCTCCGTGGAACGCTCCTCGTATTCCTTGCCATTCGGGACCGGTGGCTTGTCCTTGAACTCCGGGATCTCGATCTCGAGCGCCTTGGCGTTCTTGTCCAAAAATCCGGCAAGGGGTGGCGCGGGTGTCTTGTACCGAGCTAGCACGCGCTGATTGCGCGATTGGCGCTCCGTGATTTCATCGCGTTCCGCGAACAAGCGGTCGATGGTCTCACGCAACTGATCGTTCTCGGTGCGGCGTTCGGACAACATTGCCGAAACGCCGATTGGAATGATCAGCACGCAAATTACGGCAAACAGCCCGACGAACAGCGCCAGCAGACGTCGTTCACGAGGTTGGAGTGCGTCGAGTCTTTCCTGCAGGCCCATGATTCACTCCTCCTCTTCTTCTTCGTCCTCGGACGCGACGGGTTTCTTGGGCTCTTCGCACTTCACGTCGAACTCCATCGAATACTTCTGACGGTCGCCCTTGATCTCTTGGGTGATCTTCGAAACCTTGATGTTCTTGAAGCATTTGACCTCGCCCAGCGCGTCGGCGATCTTCTGCGCCTGATCCGTCGAGTTGACGAGTCCACGTAGGTTCACGTGGCCGCGTTGCAGTTCCAGCTCGGCGACGTCGTGTTCGAAGTCCTTGGGGATCTTGTCGGCCAGGGCAATGGCGAGCTCGAAGCCGTCAATCTCGGGTTGTGGGTCTTTTTCGAGCTTGGTGCCCGTGTCGAGCAAGTCGAGTACCCGTTCGACGTCGTCGGTTTCCTCCCGAAGGATGTCACGGGACAACAGGGCCATTGCCTCACTCAGCGCGTCGTTCTCTTTGGACAAAGATCGGCTTTCAGCCCACGCCGAGAACACGAAGGACATGATCATCACCGCGCCGAGCCCGACGAGCAACGGCACTTTGTCACGCAGGAAGCCGTAACCGCGTTGGTAGGTCAACTCCCCCTGACGCAGGTTCAGGTCCTTCGACCCGGCGCGCAAGGATAACGCCAGACCTATCGCCTTCGCAAAGCGCCCGAGTTCGGCGGCCCATTGAGGGTCGGCCAACTCCAGTGACAGTGCGGGCAGCAACTCCACGTCGATCTGCAGGTGTGCCGCGAGATAGTCCACGATTCCCACGGCACGCGCACCCCCGCCGCACAGGAACACCGCCTTGACGGGTGCGTCGTTCGACGCCGCCCAACTCACCAACGTTTGACGCAACGAGCGCACCATGTCCGGCGCCGATTCGGGAAGCGCGGCGACCCCCACCGACAGCGTGCGGGCAAATACTGCAACCCCTTGATGGACGACCACCAGCTCGGTGGTCTCCTCTCCGAAGTCGACCAGGGCGTAGTAGTCGCCCTCCTTCAGATCAGCGCAAATCCCCGCTAGGTTGCCGAGGGGAAGCGGGCCGACACCGATCCGCTCGGGCTCGTGGCGCAGCGCCGACGACACCTCGGCAATTCTGCTCTTCACGGCATCAATCGGCGCTGCGGCGGCGATGATGTCGATACTCGAGTCCGCCCCACGCCGAGGCAGCACGCGGCAATCGTAGACCAGTGACTCGAAGTCGACGGGGATCTGCGCCTCCAACTCGTAGGGAACGACTTCTTCGACTTGCTTCAGAGCTGCCGGCGGCAACTCCAAGCGATGAATGAAGGAGCTGTCACCGCCGATGCCGACGGCGAAGGCCTCGCCGTGAAGTGCAAACCCACTGACGACTGCCGCAACCGCTTCTCCGAGGTTGGAGAAGTTTCTCGGGTCTACCTCACTGAGACCCTCGAGATGCAATCGACGATAGCTGCTTCGCAGCACGGCTGCTTGCACGAGGTTGTGGCGGATGTCTATTCCAACGATTCGGGACATGACTACTCGTTCCGATAGTAGATGATTCGCCCGGCGGGGTCTGGGCGGAATGCGCCAGAGAGCGCCTCCTCCGTCGCCCCATCCGGCAAGTCTGGTTTTCCTCGAGCGTCTTGCAACGCCTCACGGGGATCCTGCCCCGGGGGTAAGCCCTCTTCGCCCAACGCCGCCAGCAGGTCGACTGGCGAGGGCGCCCCACGAAAATCGACCACGGCGTGCACCCGGCGCAGTGTACGACGGGTCCCTGCCTCGGCGATACCCGTCGCGTAGATGCTGAAGACCTTGCTTTCTGTACTGATGGCCTTGTCGAGATCGTTGGCGGGACGCAACTCGATGGGCTGCATTTCCAGCGCAGTCATCACGCTGCCGAACATGCCCTTGCCCTGCAGCGCGCTGATGAAACTCTTGGGTGAAGAAAACATCGGGACTCCAGGCACCAGGCTTTGCAGCAGCCCCAATACGGACAGGAACTTGACCTGTTCCGCTTCGTCGAAGCACAGCGGTGTGCCTTCTTTTGCCGCTCCACAGATCACTGCAAGCAGCGTCTGTGGGTTGGCGGTGTTGACGTTGACCTTGCCCTGTCCCCAAACCGTCGCAACGCGCTTGCGTGGGTTGAGCGGGTCAGGCTCGATGAACGCCGACCAAAAGTCGTCACCGACGCCTCGGACCAGGTGCAGCTCCTCCAGGCTGTCGAAGGCCGCGTTCTTGCGCTCGTAAGGGTCGGTAAGCAACTGATAGGACGAATCTTCTGCGCCAGAGGCAACGAACTGTCCGGACAAATCGCATGGGAAGTTGTCTTGATCCGGATCCGTCCAATCGATGATCGCCGAACACACCTGTTCTCGAGTGGTGAAGTTGCCGTTCGCGTCACGCTCCTCGAACAACGGGTTGTATTGCAAACCGGACACCAAACCCATGATCTGAATCGCGAGACGCTGTTGCGAAAACGCATCGCCGCGAGCCGCACCATTGAGGTTGAGTTTGGAATCCTCGTCGACAATCTGAATCTCGAAGCCGGCGCCTTCGATACCGAGGTTCTCTCCCTCGGAGACCCCGACGCCCGCCAGGCCCTGGAAATCCTTGGCACCGCGTTCGTCGTTGAACGCGCCCAGCACCGAACTCGCAAACTCCCAGACGGGGATCTGGGGAGGCCCGCGGCGCATCATCATGAACAATGGCGCTAGCGCTTTGCGAATCGTCGGCTCCGCAGCGATCAACAGTCGCGACAACTCGATGCCGCTCTTGGCGGCGAACTCCGCCTTGACTCCGTCACGCTCGGACAGGGCATGCCCCAGGTCAGCGGACGTCTCGTCCTGAAACTCGGTGAGCATCACCGACAAAATGGCCAGGGAACCCAACACGAGAACCAGCGCGACACCTCGCTCCTGACGTCGACGACGCGTGTGCATCCGACGCGCGTGACGCGTTTGCAGACGTAGCGTGTGGATGTTCGGGGTCGTCATCATGGCATCGCAAAGATGAGGGCGTTCTGCATCGGCAGTCGCACTTTGGTCTTGAACGTCACCGTGCTCTGGCTCGATTCCTCGGTGAGCCGCCCCCCGCCGTTGAGAACGAGGGTCACTTGAACCTGGAGTGGCAGGCGATTGAGTTGTCCCAACGCCTCGGTGCTGTTCCACTCTTCCGCCCACTGCCCAGTCAACGGATCGAGGTAACGCAAGTCGAACAGATCGATGTCCCTCGCCAACACCTGCCCAACACCACCCTTGTCCGGTTCCAAGTCCAAGCGTGGGTTGATGCGCCGAATCAAGTCGACGATGCCATCGCCCTCGGGGTCTTCTTGGCCGAGGTACGACACCTCCGCCTGATCGGATACGGGCAGGTCTCGATCCATGCGTCGATTCACGAACGCGTTGAAGTCGAGGCGATCAGCGGGTGAATCGTTGGAAGCGATGAACTGCGTCTTCACGACGCGAATGTTCTCGTTGATCGGCACGTGATTCGAGATGTAGGCGCTCTCGAGCTCCCTCGCGATACGACTCATCGCCATGCGCCCTTCTCGATAGCGGTCAGAAACGCGTCGGATACCTTCACGGCTGCGCTGCAACGAGGAAAACGCAGTGAAGATCAGCGTGGCGATCATCGTCATGATCGCCACGGCAATCAGCACCTCCATCAACGAGAAGCCACGATGCCTCATCGCCCCTCCTGCGTCAGCGGTGCGCCCGCCCCGGGCGCCTGCGGACCCGAACCCGGAAGCAGTCCGCTCAGTGCGGCAGCGGGATCTTCGACCGCTCCTTCGACCGTATCGGCGAGGCCATCTGCCGCCAAGGGGTCGAAGCCCCCCACCTGCGGATTGGTGACGTATTGAGTGACCGCCAGCGTTCGCTCGTTGATGCCTTCCTTCCATCGAACGGTGACAATCACTTTGCGGATGCTGGCTTCGAGCATCAGCTTCAGGTCGGGGTAGACGAACCCCATGACCATGGGACCGATGCCACCCATCATGCCACCACCACCGAGGGCATCGGCGAGATCGCCCACCCCGGCGCCGGCACCGAGCGCCGAACCGCCAGTCTGCTGAATCGACGCCAAAGTCCCCAAAGCGCCCAGCCCTGCGCCGGGTTCACTCGGTCCAGCGCCAGCATCTGCCCCCGAGCTCATCGCTGCCAGCGGGTCGTCGAGGGGCAGGTCGGGTAATTTGACCTTCTGGATCTCCCACTCGCAACTGTAGCCTTCGATGTCCTCGTCATCGCAACACGGCCCGTCGTCTTTCTCGTCCAGCAGTGGGAAGCCCAACTGCAGCAGATCGACTTGAACTTCAGCCATCTTGCATCGCACCAGTCCCGGCGCCTGACTCAGGTGGCGAGCACGAGCGTAACTCCAGAACACTCCCGTCTGCGCCGACAAGACGATGGTCAAACCCAGACCCAAAATCGCAACGGCGACGAGCACCTCGAGGAGCGTGAAGCCTCGCTGTTCGGCGTGAGCGTGCCGCGCACGGCTGACCCATCGAGTCGTCATTCGACTTCGCGCTCCCCGAGTTGCGAGTCGATTTCCGGTCGATCGAACTCGACCTCTCCGCGCACGATTTGAGCGCGCCCGGTCAACGCGCTGACCATCACGTTCACCGGTTCGGAATCGGGCCGCCCGAGGCTTACGATGGCCTTCTCGGTGCCACCGCCCGGCCAGAAGTACAGGTACGCGCGCCCCTCCTTGCGAACCTCGGGGTCGTGCTCGGTCTGGACCCCGACGAACTTCACGTCACCGCCGAGCGCTCGCCCCAAGCCCTTGTCGTCGGGATCGACGCCCAACAGCGGCAAGGCCGAGAATTGCGGTGCGGGTTCACGCGGACCTTCGACGATGCGTTTCGCTTCCTCGGCCGCCAAGGTCTCGGCTTCGGTTGCCGCGGCAGCTCCCCCGGTCAAGTCGTCCTCATCTTCGGTGTTGCTGCGCAACATCCGAGAGCGCGTCTCTTCAATCCAGATGCGGCTCTCGTCGATGTCGAAGACGATGCGAACCGGCAGCCCATTCGAGTTGGCCTGGGTCATGGCCAGGCGCACCGCGGTCAGAACCAGCGTCGCGGCCGCACGTTGCCGGCTTCCGCCGAGCATCCCCGTGCCGCTCATGACGCCTCCCGCAATGAGTGCGACCAGCGCCAACACGAGCAAGATCTCGATCAGCGTCACGCCTCGACGTGACGCCCGAGATCGGACGTGCCGGATGCTGGCCACAGCACTCAAAGGTCATTCCTCGTCTTCAGCTTCGTCACTTTCGGACGGCACGACGATGTCGTCCGAGGTGCCGCGCTTGCCATCGGGCCCGCCGGATTCGACGTAGACCTCACCGTCGGTACACTTGATCTTGTAAGGCTTGCCCCAAGGATCGTCCCCGCCGACCTTGTCGAGAAGCTTGTCCTTCTTCAACTGGTTGACGCTCGGGCACTCGTTCGGGGTGTCGGTTCGCCACAAGCTCACGACCTGCCGAAGTTTGATCGCGTTCTCCTTGGCGGTCTTCACGCTCGCCTTGTTGAACGCGGGCAGCACCGCAAACGCGACGCCCCCAGCGAGCATCGCCATGATGGCCACGACGATGAGCACCTCGACGAGGGTGACACCCGCCGTTTGCTGTCGCCTGGTAACTCGGCGCAAGACTTCTGTATTCATCCTTCTCTCCAATCTCGAGTTGTGGTCATTCAATCCTGTCAAGCCCACCCCAGTGACCATCGGGGCCATCACTACTGAGGGCATACGGCAAGTCGCCGCGTGGTGCGGGACACGTCAGCCGCAACGGGTTTCCCCAGGCATCCTTCGGGATACCGCGGACCCGCCCGTACTTTTCGAGCTGCGAAAAACGCCGCGGACACTGTCCGTCGTTGGCGGCGAGGTAGCGATCGAGCGCGCTGCGTACGTCGTGCATGATGGCTTTGGTTCGCCGAACCCCCGCTGCCCGGCGTTCTCGAACACCGATGGCCACGACCAACAACACGCCAAACAGGGCCCACACGAACGGACGCGCACGACGCACCCCCAAACGGCGCACGAGGCTCCCCCGCCGCTCCCACGGGAAGAAGATTCGCTTTTCGCTGCCGCGTCGAATGCGTGCCATACCTCACTCCACCAACTGGTTCATCTGAACCAGAGGCATCAAGATCGCCATCGCAATGAAGCCCACCATGCCGCCCATGACCACGATGACCAGTGGTTCGAGCAAACTCGTCAACGTCGCCACCTTGGTCTCGACGTCCGACTCGTAGGCACGGCTGACGTTTTCGAGCATCTCCTCGAGTTGCCCGCTCTTCTCACCGACCGTGATCATGTGGGTCACCATGGGTGGGAACTGCCCGCTGCGGCGCAGTGGCTCGGCAATGCTCTCGCCTTCGCGAATCGACCCGATCGCGTCGCGGACCACGCCCTCGAGCAGTCGATTACCCAGCACGTTCTTGACGATGTCCATCGCCACCAGCAAGGGGACGCCACTGGACAGCAACGTCGAAAGCGTCTTGGAGAATCGCGCGACGGCCACCAAGAGGTTCAAGCGACCGAACACCGGAACGCGCAGCAAGAACGTGTCCCAACGCATCCGCCCCTCTTCGGTGTTCACCCAGCGCCTAAACCCGTAGAACGCACCACCGATGAGCAGCAGCACCAGCCACCAGAAGTCCGCGAGAAAGTCGGACACGGTGATCAACAGGACCGTGTACCAGGGCAGTTCTTGACCCAGGTTCTCGAAAATGCCAGTCACTTTGGGCACGACTGCGACCATCAGCACACCGACGAGCGCAGCGGCGATGATCGTCATGAGCACCGGGTAGGCCATGGCCGATGTGATCTTGCCCTTGAGGCGCGCCTGGTCTTCCATGAAGTCCGCCAAGCGCTCCAGCACCGCTTCCAGGGTGCCCGATGCCTCACCGGCTGCAACCATGTTGATGTACAGCGGAGGAAACACTTTGCTATGCTTCTCCAGCGTCTTGGCGAATGCGGTACCTTCCTTCAGATCCTCGCGGACCGAAGTCAGCACCTTGGCCATCGACTCCTTCTCCGTCTGGTCGACCAAGGCCGAGATCGACTCGACCAAAGGAATGCCCGCGCGGACCAACGTCGCCAGCTGTCGGGTCATCACCGCGACGTCGCCAGACGTAGGCCGCTTGAAGTAGGCGAAGAGGTCGACCTCATTGCCGGTGCTCTTCTCCTTCTTGCTGTCGCGGGTCGCGCTGGTCAGAATGATACCTTCTTTGCGCAGCACCGCCCGGAGCGCCTTCGGGTTGTCGGCATCCCGATAACCTTTGACCGACTTGCCCGATTGAGTCTCCAGACCGCGAAACGCAAATATCGCCATGATCAGGACTCCACGATCGCGTCTTCTTGAGTTGCAGCAACGACTTCTTCGACGGTCGTCACGCCCAGCAGCACCTTGCGCGCCCCATCGTCGCGCAGCGTGTGCATACCGCCTTGGCGAGCGGCTCGTTTGATCGACTGCGCATCGGCGCTGCTCAACACCAAATCGCCTACCGCGTCGTCAGCGCACAACAGTTCGTAGATGCCAAGCCGGCCCGTGAAGCCCTTGTGTTCACACGCATCGCAACCCTTTGCCCTGTAGATGGTCGGCATGCGCTGCTCGTCGAACCAGCCAAGGGGTTCGTGGGTGACGCCGGGGACGGTGTAGGCGCTCGAGTATTGGTGCTGGGCGCGCTGCCTCGAGCGTGCGGGGTCGATACCCAGCTGTTCGAGGTCGAACAGCGATGCTTCGTAGGGTTCCTTGCAATGCTTGCACAACACGCGCACGAGGCGCTGCGCCAGAACCCCGATGATCGTCGACCGCACCCGGAACGGTTCGATGTCCATCTGAATCAAGCGCGTGTAGGCACTGGCCGCGTCGTTGGTGTGGATCGTGCTGAGCACCAAGTGACCCGTCATCGACGCATGCATCGCGATCTCCGCCGTCTCCTTGTCGCGGATCTCGCCGACCATGATCACGTCGGGATCTTGACGCAAGAAAGCGCGCAAAGCGCTGGCAAAGGTCAGGCCGATCTTGGCCTGCACCGGCACCTGGTGGATCCCGGCGATCTCGTACTCGACCGGGTCTTCGGCGGTGAGGATGTTGATCTTGGGGCGATTGATGCGGTTGATGCAGCCGTACAGCGTCGTCGTCTTACCGCTACCCGTAGGACCAGTAACCAACACGATGCCGTTGGGTCGATGAATCAGCCGATCCATCAACCCGTAGTCGCGCGTCGAGAAACCGAGCTCCGTCAACTCGAGCAGGACGTTCGTCTTGTGCAGCAAGCGCATCACGATGCGCTCGTAGTCACGACTGGTCGGGACCGTCGACACGCGAACGTCGATGCTGCGGCCGGCGATCTTCAGCGAAATGCGACCGTCCTGGGGCAGGCGCTTTTCGGCGATGTTCAGGCCCGCCATGATCTTCACGCGGGCGATCACCGAACCCATGAACTGCCGACTGGCTTTCTTGGCGACGTACAGCTGCCCATCCACGCGGTACCGGACGAGGATCTCTTTCTCTTCCGGCTCGATGTGAATGTCGCTGGCGCGCTCTTTGACGGCCTGGAAGAACAGATTGTTCACCCAACGAATGATCGGAGCCTCGTCGTCCGAATCGAGGATGTCGACCTGCGCCTCTGCGACGTCCTCATCCGTCGACTCGAGCTCGGAGTCGGTCTCTTGCCGTTCGTACACGCGGTTGATCGCGTGCTCGACGACGTCGGGGGGTGCCGCCTTGACGCGCACCCGCTTGCCGAAGCTGGCCCGGACGTCGTCGATGCCTTGAGTATCCAGCGGGTCGCCGGTCACGACGTCGACGGCTCGTTCGTCCTCACCGGTGACCAACAACTTGTGGGCACGGGCGTACCCGATGGGTAGACGCGTCCCCACCGCAATCGGCACACTCTCCGCGTCGACGGACTCGACGAAGGGAAGGCCGCACTCTTCGGCAATACCCTTGGAGACCGCTTTGAGCGTTGCCAGTTTGCCCTGGACGACCAAGTCGACCAAGGACGTTCCCTTCTCACGCTGTTGCTCGAACAGGGCATCGAGGACTCCCTCCTCGAGGATGCCTTGCCTGACCAATAGCGCGCCGAGTGCCCGTTGCTCCACAGCAATCACTCCACTCGGTCGACGAGCACTTCGTCTTGCGTGGGTTCTTCGACACCCAGCTCGACCGTGCGCAACATCGGTTCGACGCGCAGCGGCTCAGCTTCGCCCTTCTTGGGGGGGCGCGTCGGTGTCTTGGGCTTCTTTGGGGCGGGTTTGTTGGCGGGCGCGGGCGCCTTCGTGGCTCCCTTCACGTCCGCGGCGAGGTCCAGCGCTTCAGTCGGCTCGTGTGTACGCTCTTCGCGAGGGCGACTTTCTTCCTCGAGGCGCTCGCGTTCTTCGATCTCGAAGAACGATTGACGGATCCGCTCCACCAGACCGCTGGCGCGTGAGTAGTCGCGGGGCGGTGTCCAGTCGCCATTGAAAACGAAGTACCGATCCAAAAACTGCTGCCGCTCTTGCATCTTCCGCTCGAACACCCGTCGCAAGTCAGCCTGGTCGCGAATCACGTGCGGCGTGAGGATCAGCAGCAAGTTGGTCTTGCGCATTCGCTCCTTCGACTTGCGGAACAAGAAACCGAGCACGGGCAGGTCACCGAGAATTGGCACCTTCTGCCGACCTTGCTCCATCGTGTCGCGCATCAGACCACCGATCACGACGGTTTGCTGATCGTCGACGACCACCGTCGTGTTCGCGAGACGCTTGGTGATCGAGACGACACCCAACGACCCTACCGGTGGTCCCGTCTCGCTGATCTCCTCTTGGATCTCGAGTCGCACCTGGTCTTCGTCGTTGATGTGCGGCGTGATCTTGATCTTGGTGCCGACATCCGTGCGCTGAGCGTTGAAGCCACCACCCAAACCGCCGAGCAAACCGGCGAGATTGCCGGTGTTCGCTCCCCCAGCACCCGCGTTTTGGGCCAAGCCCGCCAGGTTACCGAGCCCGCCGCCGCCGATGTTGGTCTGCAGCGGCACGTTCTCGCCGACGGAGATCTCCGCTTCGGTATTGTCCGTCGCGATGATGTGGGGAGTGGAGAGCACGTTCGAGTCGCCGCTTTCGGCGAGCGCATTGAGAAACACACCGAAAGCGGGAATGCTGATACCCGCCGGCAAGCCCGGAATATTTTGGGTGCCGGGCAAGTCCTGTCCACGAACGCCCAACGCCAACGCCTGCAGCTGCGTGGCGCTCGGCGCGATGGAATCGATGGGGTTGAAACCGCCGACCACGACCGAATCGTCGCCGACCAAGTCCTGCACGCCAGCGTGATAGGCAAGCCCGAGCTGATTGGAGCGGTCTACGGACACGTCCATGATCACGGCTTCGAGAAACACTTGCCGCCGCTTCTGATCCAGCTTCTCGATCACGAGCCGCAACTGCGCAAAATCGTGCGCTGATGACGAGATGACCAGGGAATTGGTCGGCTTGTCCGCGGTGATCGCCAGCTCGCCCTCGAACACGTCGGCCACGGCTTGGGTGCCACTGGTGGCCTTCCCTTTCTTGTTTGCCGACTTGCCGCTCATCATCGACGTCAGCGTCTTGGCCAGTTCCGCTGCATCCGCGTGCTGCAACGGCAAGACGTGGATGTCACCTTCGGCGGCAGGGGGCACGTCAATCCGCTTGAGGAGCTCGAGCACGCGCAAGTAGCTCTCCTCGGTCCCGACGATGATCAGGCTGTTGGTCTGTTCCTCGGGCACCACCTTCTCGATGCCGCCGCCTTGATCCTTGCCTTTGAGCTCGTAGATCTCGTTGAGCTTCTTGGCGAGCTCGTCCGCCGAACCGTAGTGAACGGGTTCGATCCACATCTTGCTCGAGGCCCCGCCGACGTCGATTTCTTCGATCAGTCGGATCATGCGGCGGATGTTCGTCCCCGAATCCGTCATGATCACGAGCTGGCCCTCTTCGTAGAGGGTGATGTCACCTTCCTTGCTCTTGAACTTGCCGAGAACCTTGTTCACCTCGGCCGCCGACGCGTACTTGAGCCGGTACAAGCGCGTCACCATCCCGTCGGATTCGGCAACGGGCGTTCCTCGCGAGAGGATCGGTGGCGCCTTGGTCGAGATCCCGCCGCTGTCGACGATCTTCAAGAATCGACCGTGGGGAACCACGGTCATCCCGTTCGCCGACAGGATCGACAAGAACGCCTCGTAGGCCTCGTTCAACGTCACCGGCGTCGGAGACACCACGGTGACTTTGATGTCGCGCACCTTCGCGCCGTAGATGAATCGCCGCCCGGTCAAGCCGCTGATGTGATTGACGAGCTCTGCCAGATCGGCGTCCTCGAGATTGAACTTGACGAGGTGATTGCCTGGTCGCGGCTTGTAGGGCGTATCGACCGCCTGAGCGATCGTCTCCATGGTGCTTGGCAGCGGCTCTGCTTCGCCAGGCAACGAGTCTGAAGGCTCGTTCGCCCGTTTGGCTGCGGCGGGCTTGGCCGGCGCTTTGGCTGCGGGTGTTTTTGCGGGCGTGCGTGGCTGAGCGGAAGCGGAGCTGACGAGCAACGCGCCCCCCAAGGCGATCACGCAAGCCAGAGCGGATGAACGCAATGCTCTGGGGCGTGAGAGGGAAGTGAAGGAGGAAGGCATCTTTATCACTTGATGTTCAAATCGAGAGTCGTGGGTTGGCCACGGCGAGTAAGCTTGACGGCCAGTTTGTTGGCGGTGCGCAACCGCGCGTACGCGTTGAGGGCATCTTCGGGGCTGGCCATGTTGAAGCCGTTGATGGTCTCGATGCGGTCTCCGTTCTGCAGACCCAACGTCCCCAGCAGCGTGTCGGGCCGGATGCCGAAGAGGCGGATCCCGACGGTCTTTCCATCAGCCCCTTTCTCCGGGACGATCCGCGCCGAGCGCATCAACTCCGCCTGGTTCTCCAGAATGTTGTCGACGACGGCACGGTCGACGTTGAACTCGGTGTTGCTGACCTTCTCGATCTTCTCGGCGATCTCTTTGGGCACCGTGGGCGCGCCCCGTTTGGGCGTCGGCGGACTGGGCGTGGGTGGCCCCGCGGGCGAAGGCCGCGGCGGAGGCGGCTTGGTCTTTTCTTCGCCAAACAGCAGCACCTGGCACAGCGTGGCGTCCTTGACGAGCCAGACGGATGGACTCGCTTCCACGCGATTGAAGCCGATGTACGCCACTTCGAACTCGCCGGCTTTGTCGCCGACGCGCCGAAGCATCGGGCGGTCTTCGCCGGGTGCCTGCAGCACCGCGATCGACCAGGTGGGATCATCGGACTCGGTGATGATGTTCACCGCCACCCCTTCACAGCTCGACGCCGCCAAGGGATCGGACAGATCGAGACGCCCCGGGCCTGCTGGCGTGCCGTCGAGGTCGGGCTCGGGCTCGGGTCGTGCGTTGAGGTCGGTCGTGTGATCGAAGACGTTGTGATCGAGCAGCTTGCGCGCGCTGCGCGTTCGATTCGGACCGCCGCTGAGCCCGCGCGACGTGGGTTTGACACTCCCGCCGGCGAGCTCGCTCGGGTCGACCGCCAACGCCGAAGACGTCGCCAGCTGCACCACTCCCGAGGCCTGAAAGTAGGCGATGGCAGCGATCGCCAACGCGATGATGCCGGGAAAGAACTTCTTGATCAGCGTATCGAAGGGCATTCGATTCCGGGGCCTTTAAAGCGAGAGCCGTGCCAATGGTCAATCACCAATTAAGCCTGGATATTCTGCGGTTTGGAGCCGGCAAATCCGGACGCGTTTGGTCAAGCTGACAAGCTTCCACGGTGTCGTGATGGATCTTGGACAAATTGACAATCGCACCGCCGGCACTCAGCGACCCGACTCCTCGAGCTTGCGGTAGATGGTCCGGGTCGAAATCCCGAGCAGCTGCGCCGCGAGTGCTTTGTCCCCTGCGGTGTGTCGAAGCGTTTCGCGGATCAGCCGCTGTTCGACGTCCGCCAATGGCGTGCCGATGGCGATGTGAAGGTTGTCGGGAGCAGACGCATCGGCCTTGGCCACTGCCTCGGGGAGATCTTCGAGCCGCAGGATGTCACCACGGCACAGCACGGCCGCCCGCTCGACGACGTTCTCGAGCTCGCGCACGTTGCCGGGCCAGCTGTAGTCGAGCAACTTCGCCATGACTTCCGGAGCCACTCCGAGGCGTGGCCGCGCGTTCTTCGTGCAATAGATCCCGAGGAAGTGATCCACGAGCAACGGGACGTCCTCGCGCCGCGTCCGCAGCGGCGGCGCCGTGATGGCGATGACGTTGAGCCGGTAATACAGGTCCTCGCGGAACCGACCCGCCTCGACCTCGGCAAGCAAATCCCGGTTCGTCGCGG
>QJWJ01000261.1 GCA_003235365.1 Deltaproteobacteria bacterium | reverse complement strand
AATGAGCCGACGATGGCCCCGAAAAAACGCCCTCGACGATCCTGGGGCGATTTTTCGGGGCAATTCCGTGCTCTGGCAAGCTGATCGGTGCTCAAGCCGCGGGCCGTCACCATCCAGCCTGGCGCGGATGGTGACGCCCGAAATGGGCGAGCACAGGCGAGCACGATTGTCAGGCCGTTCTCCTGGCCCCGTTTGGTGAGGGCCCGAAAACCGCGCCCGTTGCAGTCGCAATTTCGACTCCACTCCCTGTTGCATCGAATGAACGTTCGCGGATCACGAACGCTCATTTGGCCGCGGGCCGCAGCGGTCGCGCGCGCGATTGCCACCGCACGGCGAGTAGGCCCGAGAACGCTCGCCGTGCCTCCCAATCGGTGGGCGTTCGTACGCCAACCCCCCACTTCACGAGGCAAATCGAGGCGTTGGACGACGGGCCAAACTGCCGTTGGACGGGTCTGAGCATGTGCATTCGCCACGTCGCTCTAGTAGATCTGTTCGCGGAGGTGTCATGAAGGTCGTATCGCGCTCGCGCCGTGTATCCGGTACCGTTGCCCTGAGTCTGCTCGTTTGCCTCGCTGCGCTCGGCGCGTCGGGCTGCAAGAACGAAGATCCTCCCCCTCCGTTGCCCGAACCAAAGCCCGCCGCAACGCCGACCACCCTTCAGCTCGAGGCGCCCGAAGAGGACGCCGGCAAAGAGGAAGAGGAGCCCAAGAAGGTCGGCAAGGGCGTCAAGAGGGCCAGTGGTCCCCTCGCCGCGTGCTGCTCGGCACTGCGGCAGAACGCGGCCAACGCCCCTCCAGAGACGAAGGGGCACATGCTCAACGCTGCAGCCGCCTGCGATGCAGCGAATGCCGCCGGTGGTGGCAAGTCAGGCTTCCTCGGCGCGTTGAGCGGACTGCTCGGCGGCGCCGGCATCCCTGCCGCATGTAAGTAGTCGCGAGCGCCCCTGGGGCCTTGCTGCGACAGCGAGCCAGCCCTCCCAACCTGACGAAGCTGCCTGCGCGTGCGCTCGGCCGCTACCGGAACCGGGCCAGCCGGCACGGTCGTTGATCGCCGCCGGGCTGTCACGCAACTGATCGAGCGACGCCAACTGAATCAGCGCGCAGCGGCGCAGTCCCACGCCTACGCCAGGTGATCGTAGCCACCGGCGAGTCGCGTCAAGCGCCCGTGCCCTGCCAGCCACGCGCCCTTGCCGGCTCGCACGCTTCCGATGACCAACGCGAAGGGAGGCCGGCGCCGCGCGGGCCCCGTCGCGAGGAGCGCATAGTCCTCTCCGCCGTAAAGCATGAGGTCCAGCGCATCGCAGCCGAGCTCGCGCGCAGCCTTGCGGAGCGTGGGCGGGCAAGTGGCAAGCAGTTGTTCGGCCTCCACGCAAATCTGGACGCCGCTGCTCGTCGCGAGGTGTCGCGCCTCGCTCGCCAGCCCGTCCGAGACGTCAATCGCACACCGCGCTCGTCCCGCCATCGCCAGCCCCTCGTCGATCAATGCTCGAGGCTCTCGCCACGCGCGCACGCAGGTGCGCTGCGCGTTCGACTGCGTACCTCCGGCTTGAAGCACCTTCAGACCGAGCGCGGCCATCCCTACCTCGCCCACGAGCCACACTTCATCGCCCACCTGCGCCCCCGAGCGAAGCAAGGGGCGCTTGCTGGTCCCCAACACGGTCGTCGTGAAACCGAAGTCTTTCGCGCGCGCGACATTACCTCCCACCAATGCACAGCCGGCACGCGCACAAGCTTTCGACTGACCGTTGCCGATGGCTCGCAATTGCGCACGGGTCACCCGCGGCGGCACCTCCAATGCACACAACGCCGCCAGGGGCCTTGCTCCCATCGCGGCCAGATCGCTCAATGCAGCACTCGTCGCCCGCGCGGCAGCCGCTCCCACCGACAGCCACCGCAAGTCGAAGTGTCGCCCTTCGAGGCTCGAGTCGACGGACCACACCAGCCGCTCACCCGCAACACGCAAAACAGCCGCGTCGTCACCGATGCCCACTTCGACCGACGAGTTCGGCCCTGGCGCACCGAGAGCCTTCGCCAGCACATCGATAGCTCGAAACTCGCCCAACGGCGTAGCGCGTTTGGAGCGGGCACCGGTCACGACGACGGCGGGTTCCCCAGCGGCAATTGGAGTACGAACGCAGCGCCTCCGCCGGGATTGTCGGTAACGCAGATCGTGCCGCGGTGCGCGTCGACCAAACGTTTGACGATCGACAGCCCCAGGCCAGTCCCCGTAACCTGCCGCGTACTGCCCGAGTCGACCTGGTAGAACGCCTCGAAGATCTTCGACTTGGCTGAATCGGGAACCCCTTCGCCAGTATCTGCCACGACTACCTCCACCGCCGAGCGCGTCCCCGAGAACAGCACGGCACCCTCGGTTTCCTCAGCGGAAAACCCCATGGTAGTCGGCGCGGCCGTCACTGTCACGCTCCCCCCTTCCGGAGTGAACTTCAGCGCATTGCCGACGAGATTGAGGAACACCTGCCTGAGGCGCCCTGGGTCGGCCCACATCACCGGCAGGTCCCGAGGGACTTCGCCGTTCATCGCGATGCCCGCCTTGCGAGCTTGGGGCGTCAGGGTCTTGAGGATGTCGTCGACCAGCTCGCCAAGCTCCACGGGTGCCCACTTGAGCGGAATCGAACCGCTCTCGAGCTTGCTCAGATCGAGCAAGTCGCTGATCAGCTCTAGCAGTTGTTGCCCCTTTTCGTGAATCGTAGTGACGAATTCGCGCTGATCCGGGGTCAGCGGCCCTCCGATGCCTTCGCCCAACATCTCACTGAAGCCGATGATCGACGTCAGTGGCGTCCGCAGTTCGTGCGACACGGTAGCGAGGAAGTTGCTCTTGAGGCGGTCGAGCTCTCGCAGCTGATCGTAGGCTTCTTGCAGCTTGTCGTTCTTCTCTTCCAGATCCCGGTAGCTCTCGCGGACACTCGCCAGGTGCATGCTGCTGGTGAGCAGCGCCTTGTGACCGCTGAAGAGGATGAGGTCGAGGTTGCGCTGGAGGTGGGCAGCAATCTGCGCCACGGTCGACGACCTGGCTCGGGGCATCGCAGCCAGAAGTTCCTTGACGCGCTGGGGGTCGGGCCCCTGCAGTTCGAGCAGTTGTTTGGGCACCTGCTTGAGCGTCGGGGGCAGATACGGGCCAAGCACGATCCGCCCAATCTGGCGACCGTCATGACCGATCGACGAGACGCGGTAGGCGGCCCCGGTGAAGCAATCGTAGGAGGCATCCGTGCCGAGTGGAGGCTGCAACGACTTGACCTGTTCGATCATCTCGTAGACCAGCTGTTTGCCGGACGAGAACTCGGATAGGTATCGGTAGATTGCCGGCTCGTGACTCGCCTCGACCAACAACCCGCTGCTACTGAAGATCCGCAGCGGTACCCGAAACAGCTCGTAGAAGCTCCCCACCAACTCGCCCAACGCGTCGCGATCCACCAACTCTTCGAGGGGCACGGGTTTGAGCGTCAGCTCGTCGAGTCGATTCTCCGCAGAGGTCGTCATCCACCCACCTTCGGGACCTTGCCGCCGACGCGAGCGGCCAGGGCCTCGTCCAGTCCCCCTTTGCGGCCCAAACGTGCGCTGACGTCGAGTAGCAATTGCCGACCGTCGATGCCGAACTTCTTGCTCAGCTGATGTTCAGACTCGAGCCTGCGCCACGACAACTCCAAAATCCCGAGAAACGTCTCGACGACGCCTTCTCCTTTGGTCGCTACAGCCAAGTAGACGGGCTCCTTGCCCCTCGACGCCAGCTCGGCGAGTTCCTCGCGGGTGCGCACGTTGGGCAGATCGCGCTTGTTGAACTGAATCACGACAGGCATCTCCTTCAGAGCCACGCCGTGGGCCTTCAGATTCGACTTGAGGTCCATGAATGACGCGCCGTTGTTTTGCGTCTCGTCAACCTGTGAATCCGCAACAAACACGACACCGTCGGCGCCCTGGACCACCAGGCGGCGCGTCGAACTGTGGATGACCTGTCCGGGAACGGTGAACACCTTGAAGCGAATCGACACGTCACCGCGGCTGCGAAACGTCAGCGGCAGCAAGTCGAAGAACAACGTGCGGTCGTCGCGCGTCTCCAACGTCAGCAAACGGCCGGCAGTCCCCTCTTGAGCAGCCGCATGCAGCGCCTGCAAGTTGGTGGTCTTCCCGCTCAGTGCTGGCCCGTAGTAGACCAACTTGACGGTGATCTCACGGGCGGAGAAATCGATTTGCACGGCGGTCCTGAGCAGCGCTACGTCGCAGCGCTAACGAGGAATAAGCCTACGCAATGTGGTTGGCATCGGCAATCGCCGAGCCCTCTCCACCCGCGCGGCCGATTCGGCGTTGGGTAGGCAGCGACCACACACTCGACGACCCGATGGTCGCTGCGCGACGTTCCCGCAGATCCGTCGAGACCTTGCGACAGCGACCATGCAAGGCAGCAAACCTTCCGGTTGCTAGGTCGTCCCAGCGCCGTCGGCCCAATGTGCCGAACAGCGCTCGACGGGTTCAGTCTTTACCGATGCGTCGCCAACGCGACTTGGCACCGGCGACCGCTTCGATGACGCGCGCCCTCGCGGGACCGCCGACCAGACCACGTCGCTCGACGGCCTGTCGTGGATCGAGCGCTGCAGCCGCCTCGAGCGAGCCGAGCACCGGGTGTAACGCCACGCGACTGGCCTCGGGCAACTCCGAAAGCTGGACGTTGCCGTTCTCTGCAAGGCGCACGAGTTGCCCGACGATGTGGTGCGCCTCGCGAAACGGAACCCCTTTGGTGACCAGCAGATCAGCCAAATCCGTCGCGCAAACATGGCCGGCGTCCAGAGCCGCCTCGAGCCGATGCGCGTTGAACGTGCACGTCGCAACCGCGCCGCTGAGAGCTCGCAACGACTGCAACGCGCCTTCGAACGCGTGAAAGATGGGGGGCTTGTCCTCCTGCAAGTCGCGGCCGTACCCGAAGCACAGGCTCTTCTCCAAGACGAAGAGCGACGTCACGTCGCCGATCAGGCGCGCCGCCTTGCCGCGCACCAACTCGGCGACGTCGGGGTTCTTCTTCTGAGGCATCATCGACGAGCTCGTCGAGAACTCGTCGCTCAACGTGACGAAACCGAATTCCGCGGTCGACCACAACACGATCTCCTCGCCGATCCGCGACAGATGAACGCCCAGGATCGCGAGCGCCGATGCCACCTCCATCAAGAAATCGCGACTGGCCGTGGCATCGAGCGAGTTCTGCATCGGTCCGTCGAAACCGAGCTCCGAAGCAACCCAGTCACGGTCGAGCGGAAAGCCGGTACCTGCGACGGCGCCAGCACCCAGAGGGCATTCGTTGAGCCTGCGGCGTGCGTCGATCAATCGATCGGCATCGCGGAGCAGCAACTCTTGCCAGGCCATCAGGTGATGTGACAAGCGGCTGGGCTGGCCCCGCTGCAAATGCGTGTACGCAGGCATCAGCACGTCGATGTGCTCTTCGGCCCGCTCGATGATGATCGCACCGAAGTCGGCGATGGCTTTGATTGCCTCGTCGAGCTGACCGCGCGTCCACAGGCGCAGATCCGTCGCCACCTGATCGTTGCGAGAGCGGGCGGTGTGCAGCTTGCCGCCCACAGGCCCGACGAGTTCGATCAGCCGCGCCTCGATGTTCATGTGAACGTCCTCGCGGACGGGATCCCACTTCAGTTGTCCGGACTCGATCTCGGTGGCGACCTTGCCGAGCCCTTCGACGATCTTCTCCGCATCGTCACTGGGGATCACACCGGCACGCGCCAAGCCACGCGCGTGCACGATCGAGCCGCGTACGTCTTCCCTCCAGAGCCGACAATCGACGTCGACGCTCTGATTGAGCGCCTGCATGGCTTCGTTCACTGAGGCCGGCAAGCGGCCACCTCTGGCAATGCTCATGGCTAACTGTCTCCCTTTCGAGTACTGGCGCCGAACACCGAGTCCAGCGCGCCAGCCTGCAAGTCAGTCAAACGCTTCAAGAAGCGGCGGTAGTCCCGCTTGGGCGTCTCCCCCGGCGGCGTGCGCATTTCGAAATCCGTGATGCGAGTCGTCGCAAAACGCAGACAGGCCATCGAACCCTCGACGACGGCTGCAGCGCGCTCCCGGGACGATAGTGGACGGATCGCCTCGTATCCGGCAACCAGGGCGCGCACGCGCTGCAGCTCGAAGTGATCGACGTAACACCAGGCCAAAACGCACACCATCAGGTCGTAGAGAAAGACTCCCCGACACGCGCTTTCGAAGTCGAGCAGCGCAACCAACTCGTCGGCCTCCCACAGCACGTTGTCTCGAAACAAGTCGCCGTGGATGAGTCCGACGGGCAGTTCGGCGTCGCGCGCAGCGACCGTCTGCGAGAGCAGTTCTTCGATGCGGCGAGCGTCAGCCGCGACGGGCGCAGCCGCGCTCCTCGCCGCGGCCAGACGCTGGCGAAGACCAGCAACGTCGAACCGCCCCTCTGCGACCTCCTTCAAACGCGACGAGGCCGAGTGGACCTGCGCCAGGGCTCGCCCGAGCCGTTCGCAGTGTCGCGGCGTCACCCCGAGCAGACACAGGTCGGTCCCGCCAACCCAAGGGTAAATCGCGACGGGTTTACCCGCATGCACCGGGATCGCTGCCTCACCCGCAAGCGGCGGCAACGGCGCCGCAGTCGGAACCCCGAACGTCGTCAGAGCGCGCAACAGACGCGCCTCGTTCAGCGCACCCGAGCTGTCCTGTTCCTCGTACAAACGGGCGAAGTAACGGTCGCCGGAAGCGGTCGTGAGCTCGAAGTTGGAGTTCACCGAGCCGGCCACCATGGCGCGCACCTCCCGCACTTCCAACCCGAAACACTTTCCGAGCTGGCTGGCCGAGGTCTGGTCCATGGGGGTGAGCAAAGCCATCGCGTGCTTGTCACCGAGGTTGCCGCGACGGTCAAGGCGCACCGCTCAAAATCAGCGATGCTTCACCACTTGCGCTACCAGCCCGGCTGGAGCGGCGATCAACAGCGGCCGCACGACGGCCAGCGCCGCCGCGAGCGATTCGACGGTGACGGCCCTGGCGCGCTTGCGCCGACGGGTGTAAACACCCATCGACACCGAGAATGCCTGAAATCGTCGGAAACACCGCCGGGCTCTCGCCCGACGGGCGCAAGTCCTTGGAACGTATCTATCGCAGGCGCGTCCCACTCGAGAACATCACCACCGTCGAGCTCGTGCGTTCGCTCTGCGATGCCTCCCGCGAAACCAAGCGCCAGGTGGGCGCGTTGGTTCACCGTTCAGGAGCCGTGGAGTGGGTCGTGGTCGGCACAGCAACCGGTCTCATGCTCCCGGACATCGGCCGCTTGCGCGCCGCCCAGGGGCGTTTCCGCGCCCTGCGCTTGATCCACACGCATCTCTACGGTGAGCCCCTCACCCACGACGACCTCGTCGACTTGACACGACTGCGCCTCGATCTGGTGTGCGCCGTGCAAGTCAGTCCGAGTTTCGATCCGCGCGCCATCACGTGGGCGTACAACATGCCCCGGCGCGCCGAGGGCAAAGATGCCGACGGCAAGGCGCAGCCGGGCTACGAGGTCGTGGGGCCCCAGCCCTATGGGCGCCCATTGCCCGATTTCGGCGAGCTAATCGCCTCGCTGGAAGCGGAATTCTCCAAGCAGAGCCGGGTTCACGAAGTTCACCAAGAACGCGCCATCCTCGTTCACGCTGGGCTCAAGAGCGGCGGGGGCGCGATGCTGCGCGCCCAAGCGAGCATGCGGGAGCTGGAGAGCCTCGCCCTAACCGCCGGTGTCAGCGTGGTCGACCGCATCGTCCAGCTGCGTGATCGGATCGATCCGAAGCTCGTGATGGGTAAAGGCAAACTCGAAGACGTCGTGATGCGGGCCATCGATCAAGACGCCGAAGTGTTGATCTTCGACCAAGACTTGTCCCCCGCGCAGGCCAGCGGTATCGCGGCGCACACCGACTTGCACGTGATCGATCGCACCCAGTTGATCCTCGACATCTTCGCCCAGCGCGCAGAAACCCGCGACGGTAAGCTGCAGGTCGAACTGGCCCAGCTCAAGTACCGCCTGCCGCGGCTGTCGCAAAAGGACGATTCGCTGAGCCGTTTGACGGGCGGCATCGGCGGGCGCGGCCCCGGTGAGACGACACTCGAGATCGGTCGGCGGCGGGCGCGTGAACGAGTGACCCGCCTCGAACGAGAGCTGCAACAGCTAGCCCGGCAGCGCGTCGAGCGGCGACGGAAGCGGAGCAAGGGCGACGACCCGGTCATTGCCATCGTCGGCTACACCAACGCCGGCAAGAGCACTCTGCTCAACACGCTGACCGGCGCGGGCGTGTTGGCCGAAGACAAGCTGTTTGCAACGCTCGACACGCGTGCCCGACGCCTGCACTTGCCGTCGGGTCGCTTCGCCGTACTGACGGATACCGTGGGCTTCATCCGCAACATGCCCAAAGACTTGTTCGCGGCTTTTCGAGCGACCTTCGAGGAAGCCGCCGACGCCGACCTGCTCGTCGAGGTCGTGGACGCGAGCAGCCCGGAACTCGACGAGCACACCGAAACCACCGCCGACTTGCTCAGGCAACTGCAACTCGACGCCATCCCGCGTTTGGTCGTGAGCAACAAGGTCGACTTGCTGTCCGAGGACGAGCGCCGCGCCGTCGAACAGAACCCACGTGGAGTCGGGATCTGCGCTCGGAACAAGTCCTCGACCACCGCGTTGCTGCAGCGCATTGAGCAGATGTTGCCGCCCTCTGCGTCGCTGTTCGAGCCAATCAGCGCAGTGGACGCGGTTCAAGAAGCGTAATCGCACACAACCGACCCTGCGGCCAGTTCGACCTTGGTCCATGACACGACCACCGTCGACCACATCCCCGGCCCGCCGCTACGCGACGTGGGCGCGCCTCCTGACGTTCCTCCTGCTCGTGCCGCTGACGAGCTGGGGGTGTCAGAGTCACTTGTCGAGCGGTATCCTGGCCTTCGACGAGGCGCGCTACCCCGACGCCGGCGACGAGCTGCGGCGAGTCGAGCCGACGGACCTGAACGCGGAGTCACGCACGCGTTGGGCGCTGTACTTGGGTCTGAGCGAGCTGGCCCTGGGCAACGTCGCCCGCGCCAGCTGTGCGTTGCAGAGGGCCCGTCGGGACTTGGCTGCCACACCACTGGCCCTGACGATCGCCGAACGGGGGCGGCTCGATGCAGCCTGGACGTCGCTGGGACGCTCACCGGGCGTGCCGTTGATTTCGCTCGACCGGTGCCCCCGTTGAACGGGGCGAGCTTCAGTTGGCGCCGCCGATGATGCGATCGCTGGAGATGACTTCGTCCCAAGACGCTTCGTGTCCGTCGTAGTGCACCTTGAAACGCTCCGGCCCGGCGACTTCGACGATGGTGGCTTTGTACACGGAGCCGCGCCACGTGACCCGCACACGGGCACCGACGGAATACGGACTCACTCGGTCGTCTTGCTTCTTGATGCCGAGCGCGCGCGCGACGGCGTCACACAAGGGCGGCGGAGGCTTCGGCGCTTCGTCCAGACGGCGCTTGATGTCTTCGAAGCTGACCTCGGTGTCCCAACGCGACTCGTAACCATCGAAGTGCACCCGGTAGCGCGTCCTGCCTTTGCGCGCCAACACGTACGCCGGGTACTCGCCGTCGCACCAATCGACCAGCACGTACTCGCCGACGCGGTAGGACTCCTTGCAGCCGGCGAGGGCGAACCCCAGCGCCATCAACCCGGCGCTCACGCTTCGACGGACTTGGGGTGCCATCCGGCTTCCTCGAGGGGCAGTTGTTCACCAGCGACCCATCTAGCTATCAGGTCGCGAGTGTACAAGTAGGAGTATTCGAGAATCGCTCGACGCGCAGCGAAGCTTGCCGGATTGTGCATGAATAGGGTTCCGTCCGTCGGCTCCGGCTCGATCACCACCACCGTCGCCTTCCCTTCGGCGCGAACGCGATCGACGGAGCCATGAATCAGCGCCCGCAACTTGATCCGATTGGCTTGATTGGCCACCCACATCGCACCTTTGTCGCGCACGCTGGTGCGCACACCGTGCCCGGTCGGCACGTAGGGAACCCGCAACGGCACCATGGGGTTTACGACGACGACGATGCGAGCGCCCAGTTCCAAAGCCAGGTCGACGTGAGACAGCTGGGATGGCGCCGGATTGAGGAAGTGCGCATTGCCGATGCGCACCGGAGAGAACAAAGGGGGGGTCGCCATCGACGCGATGCACGCGCGCGTCACCGGCACGTGTTCGTAGTCCTTTGCGCCGAAGACCACCGGATCTCCGCTGTCGAGTTCGTGAGCCACGATGCGCAGCGGTTTGGGCATCGCGCGGAACTGGTTGGGAACACCACGCCGCGCGAAGTTGTCTTCCAAGAATCGTTCGTAGCCGTCGAGAGAAAACAGCCCGGCGGGCATCGAGTCGTAAAGCCGCGCCAACTCCTCCCACAAGATCGCGGGCGATGGTGAGCGAGCGCTCGACCAGAAACTGCGAGACCCTTGGCTGAGCGCGCGCGCGCCGGTCTGTACGGTGCGACGCCACTCGGACAAGTCCATGCGCAAGATGTGACGACGTTCGAGCGGAAAATAGTCGTCCGCTGGGTCGAGAAAAGCGCGGTAGATGCGCTGAACGTCTTGGCCTGCCGCGAGCGCCGCCGCAACGCTCGCGCCACTGGACGTCCCGACGTAGCTATCGAAACCATTGCCGCTCAAGCCGTCCAGACAGTGCTCGAGCGCCGCGATCGCGGCAATTTGGAACATGGCTCCGGGCGCGCCTCCCCCGGGCAAACAAAGGCAGATGTGCGGTCGCTCGTCGCTCGCCATAGGCGCGGGGATCCCTTAACAGAATCGCGCGCGGCGGTCACGGTCGTACCCGCGCGTCAACTGAAAGCCTATCGAGATCGACCCGATGAGCGCGCAGCGAGTCGGACCAGACCCCAGCACGCCAGCACGCACACGGCGGATGCTCCCCAGATGGCCGGCACCGCCGTGTTGGAGATGTCCCAATCGACGACGACCATCGTCAGGGCCAGGCAGTTGAAGACCACGTGCGCCAAGACCGAAGCCCACAGGCTCTTGCTCGCAGCGCGAAGCATTCCGAGGAACAACGCCGTCCCCAAAAGCGGCAGCCAATCTCGGGCCCCCGCGTGGGCGAGCGCAAAACAGAGGCTGGTGCCGACAATCGCTGCCGTGCGTCCCGCACCGCTTTCGAACAGCCGCCAAACGACGCCTCGATAGAAGACCTCTTCGATGAACGGTCCGACGAGCCCGACGGCGACGAACAGCATGACGATCTGTCCGACCGTGTCGTGACGCAACAACTCGGCCTGCGCAAGCAGCTCGGCCTCTGGCGTCGGCCAACGCCGTTCGATGGACGCCCGGCAAGCATCGGCAGGGAGCTTGATGACTGCGCCGAGCCCGGCGCCGATCAACAGCACTTGCCACGAAGGCGCCACCAGGCCGGCGCGCGCCAGCAACAGTCCAAACTTGAGGCGACTGCCGCCGTCGTGAACCAACAGCGCGGCGTGACTGACGGCACCCAACGTGAGCAGCTCCAGCCCACCGAGCACCCCAACGGGCACCCCTTGGCTGCGCCCCAGGGCCAGGGCGGCGATCATCACCAAGCTCAGCGCCAAGTGGGCGATCAGACACCACAAGACCGCCCACACTGCGTCCCAGTTTGGTCGCCGCACTCGGGAGCCTCCACCACTCACCGCAGGTACGGCATGACCCCGCGCTTGGCGACCGTATCCGTCGCCATACGCGGGCTCGTTTCGGGGTAGTCCATCGTGTGATGTAGCCCACGACTTTCGCGTCGAACCGCCGCAGAGCCGACGATGAGTTGAGCGACCGTCGCGATGTTGCGCAGCTCGAGCAAATCACGCGTGACGATGTTGTTCCAGTAGTACTCGCGAACTTCCTCTTCCAGCAGCGCCACGCGTCGAGCGGCGCGACGCAGACGGCTGTCACTGCGAACGATGCCAACGTAGTTCCACATCGTTCGACGGAGCTCGTCCCAACTGTGAGAAACGACGACGGCCTCGTCACTCGCCGCCGCAGAGCCGATCTCCCACTCGGGCACGTCCGGAAACGGCGACCGTTGAAGATCCCGGATCTCTTCCGCCAGCCTGGAAGCGGCCCTCCCCGAGAACACCAGGCCTTCGAGCAAGGAGTTGGACGCGAGGCGATTGGCGCCATGAAGACCCGTGCAAGCGCTTTCACCGACGACCCACAGCCCAGGCAGCGTCGTGCGCCCAAACAAGTCAGACGTCACCCCGCCGCACATGTAGTGTGCCGCAGGCACGACGGGGATCGGTTCCGAAGTGATGTCGATACCGAAGCCCGCGCACCGCTCGCTGATACCCGGAAAACGATTGCGAATGAAATCCGACGACAAGTGCGTGATGTCGAGCAGCACGTGTTCGGAACCCGTGCGCTTCATCTCGTGGTCGATCGCGCGGGCCACCACGTCACGCGGTGCCAAGTCGTTCATCGCGTGGTGACGCGCCATGAATGGTTCGCCATCGGGCAGCCGCAGCACCGCGCCCTCACCCCGCAACGCTTCACTGATCAGGAAGTTCTTTGCCAGCGGATGGAACAGACACGTCGGATGGAATTGGTAGAATTCCATGTTGGCGACTTCGGCCCCGGCGCGATACGCCATCGCCACCCCGTCACCAGAGGCGACGTCCGGGTTGGTGGTGTACAAGTAAACCTTGCCCGCGCCCCCGGTCGCGAGGATCGTCGCTCGGGCGAGCACGGTGATCACCTGACCGCTCACCTCGTCCAGGACGTACGCGCCGGCACAACGCTCGGGCCCCCCCAGCCTACTGAGTGTGATGAGCTCGACTCCCATGTGCCAGGGCAGGACCCGGATGTTCTCGTTGGCCGCCACCGCCGCGAGCAGCGCGCGTTCGATCTCCCGGCCCGTGATGTCAGCCGCGTGCACGACGCGCCGTTCGGTGTGGCCCCCTTCCCTGCCCAAATCGAGCTCGCCCGCGTCGTCCCGACTGAACTTCGCTCCGATGTCGGTGAGCCAGTTGATCGCCGCAGGGCCACCCTCCACGCAGACCGCCACGGCGTCCTCGTGGCACAGGCCACAGCCAACTTCGAGCGTGTCGGCGGTGTGGCTCGCGTAGGAGTCAGTAGGCGAAAACACCGCCGCTACACCACCCTGAGCCCAAGTCGTTGCGGCATCGTCTTCCTTGCGCTTGGTGACCAACGTCACCTCGCCGTGCTCGGCAGCGCGCAGGGCGAACGTCAGTCCTGCGACGCCGCTTCCAATGACGAGGTAGTCCGTCCGGATACCCATGGCCCTACATCATAGGCGTGACGCGCGCGCTGGCTCGGAGCAAACTAACGCGCCGCACACTAGCCCAGTCAGCCCGCCGGTCGCGGCAACGACTTCGCAGTGGGGTCAGCGGTTGGGGCGGGGCGCGTCCACGCCACTCACCCCGCCGGTGGACACCCTGTCCACTTCTGCGTCACGCAACCGCTTCATCAGACGAGTGGTTACAGCTTCCATAAGGTGGGGTCTGGGCACCTGCATCGGAAGCCGCACAGTCCAAAACCACTGCATGGTCACTCCCGACGCAGATCGCAAGCGGTGCACGCGTTCGGCGAATGCAGCATGCGGCCGCCCGGCTTCGCCCCTGATGCGGCCGGTGGCTGCAGGATGCGAGAAGGCTCATCGCTCCAACGTTCGGTTCGAAGCCCATGGCCGCCGTACAACCGGCCTCAGCGCGACCATCGCCGCCGTCGATCCACCACCCGACATTTCGCGACCGATGCGGGCCGCTTCGTTGCGACGCGCCGTCTGGGTCCGCGTCGTTGCCGCCCCCGGATGGCGCCTGTGGGAATGGGCAAGCCGTTTGGCTGTTCTGGGAGAAAGCGACCGGCGCCACCAGCCACCTCGTGATAGAGCATCATTGATGAAAGAAGGAGGTTGCAGCAGGTGAAGATCCTCGTAGCAGTCAAGCGGGTAGCCGATCCGGACAACGCCAACCGCATCAAGATAGGCGCGGATGCCATCGACACGAGCGGCCTCGAGTGGAAGCTCAATCCGTTCGATGAGTATGCGCTGGAGGCAGCGTTGCGGTTGACCGAAGACGGCGCAAAGAAACAACGCAACGGTGAAGTGGTCGTCGTCACCCTGGGCCCGGCGGAGGCCGACGCAACGTTGCGGTCGGCATTGGCGACCGGCGCTGACCGCGCGATTCGTGTCGACGCGACCGACGACCAGTTGGACGGTCGTCTGGTGGCCAAGGTATTGGCCGGTGTCGTTGCCAAGGAATCACCCGATCTAGTGCTGATGGGTAAACAAGCCGTCGATGGCGACAACAATCACGTCGGTCAAGCCCTGGCAGAACTGCTCGACTACCCCATGGCAACCTTCGCGGCCACGATCGCCGAGGAACGAGGCGGTGTCTTGGTCGCGCGCGAGGTCGACGGAGGTACGGCGACGCTACGCCTGCGTTTCCCGGCGCTGGTCACGGTCGACCTGCGTATCGTGGCCCCGCAGAGCGTGTACTCGCTCGAGACGGATCGTTCGTTCAAGTACAACGACGGCGTTCGCTTTGCGCCACTACCGGCAATCATGAAGGCCAAACGCAAGCCGCTGGAGGTGTTGCAGCTCGCCGCTCTAGCGGAAGGAGTCGAACCGACGACTCACTACCACCAGTACACGGCCCCCCCGGCGCGCAAGGCCGGCGTCAAGGTGGCATCGGTCGCGGAACTCGTGGACAAGCTACGCAACGAAGCCCGAGTGCTCTGAAAGGACGACCAGCATGACGCAAATCCTAGTAGTCGCAGAGATCGCAGGCGGGAAGCTCAAGTCCACGACGCTCAGCGCCATCAGCTTCGCGCAACGAGCCATTGAAGCCGCCGGCGGTAGCTTCAGCATTCTGGCCATCGGCGGCCCCGACACCGCTGACGCTGCCTCGGCATTGGTGGCCTTCGGTGCTTCCGAGGTCATCGTGTGCGAAGATCCATCGCTCGAACCTTACGTCGCTGAACGCTATGCACCGACGGTGAGCGACATCGGTTCCAAGTTCGAGCTGCTCGTCGCCACGGCGAGCAGTTTCGGCAAGGATCTGATGCCGCGCGTGGCGGCACGACTCGACGCCAGCTACGCGGGCGACTGCAGCGGCGTGTCCGCGAGGGACGGCAAGTTGGCGTTCACCCGTCCGATGTTCGCAGGAAACGCATTCGGCAGCCTGACCCTCTCGACGCCAATCGGGGTGGTGACCGTACGCCAAAGCGAGTTTGCTGCAGCAACGCCCAGCGGTGGCAGCTCACCGACGCGTAGCGTCGCGATGGTCGCGCCATCGGGTGCGGCGGCCCGCGTCGAGTTCGTGTCGCTCGACCAGGTAACCAGCGCACGCCCCGAACTGACCGAAGCCAAAGTGGTCGTCTCCGGTGGTAGGGCGCTCAAGGAGCACTTCTTCGACGTGCTGGACCCACTGGCTGACAAGCTCGGCGCGGCGATCGGGGCCAGCCGCGCCGCCTGCGACGCAGGCTACGCACCAGGCGACTACCAGGTGGGGCAGACAGGCAAGATCGTCGCTCCGCAGCTGTACGTGGCGATTGGCATCTCCGGGGCGATTCAACACATCGCCGGCATGAAAGGCTCGAAGACCATCGTCGCGATCAACAAGGACCCCGACGCACCGATCTTCCAAATCGCGGATTACGGCCTGGTTGCCGATCTGTTCGACGCCGTGCCAGATCTGGTCAAGACGCTGGGGTGAACGGCGGCGGGCCTCCGTCCCGAGTCAGGACCCTCGGCGGAACGAACGAGCCGGGCAGCCCAACTTTTCCGGGGCGCCCGACAACACCAGGCTTGACAGAATTTCCCCGCAACTCCATTCTCCGCGCCCCTCAGGAATCATTCGAGTAACGGGGCGTAGCGCAGTTTGGTAGCGCGCACGGTTCGGGTCCGTGAGGTCGGCAGTTCAAATCTGCCCGCCCCGACAAGACAGCAAAGGAGAGCCGACCAGAGCCTGGTCGGCTTTTCTCATTGCTGGATGTCATTTTGGACAGCCACGCCCTTTTCAGGGTACTGGTGGCGCGACCTCCAACACGACTCCCACGAATGCACGCGCGCGACATCTTCAGCCAGAACCGACTCAGCTGTTCCTTCGAGTTCTTCCCACCCAAATCGCAGAAGGGCGCAGATGCCCTGTTTCAAACGGTGGCGGCCCTCGAACCGCTCAAACCGACGTTCGTTTCCATGACGTACGGTGCGGGAGGGTCGACCCGCGACCTGACCCACGATCTGGTGGTGCGGCTCAAGCGCGAAACGTCGCTGACGCCAGTGCCTCACCTGACGTGCGTCTCGCACACCCGCGCGGAGATCGGTGCGATCTTGGATAGGTATGCCAGCGCCGGTGTCGCGAACATTCTGGCGCTCGGCGGAGATCCGCCGCGGGATCAGCCGGACTACGACCGCAGCAAGGACGACTTCGTCCACGCCGACGACCTGGTGAAGTACATCGCCGCGTACAACACCGGTGGAGCACACCCCGACCCTCGCGGTTTCGGCATCGGTGTCGCAGGTTTTCCCGAGGGACACCCAGGCACACCGAACCGCTTGGACGAACTGGACTACTTCAAGCGCAAGGTCGACGCGGGTGCGGACTTCGTGATCACGCAGTTGTTTTTCGACAACCACGACTTCTACGACTTTCGGGAGCGCTGCGAACTGGCCGGCATCCACGTGCCGATCATCGCCGGGATCATGCCCGTGGCGTCGATTTCCGGCATGAAGCGCATGGCGCAACTCGCGCTCGGTGCACGCATTCCAGCGCGCCTTCAGCGAGCGTTGGCTCGCTGCAACGACGACGATGACGCGGTGGCACGCGTCGGTGTCCATTGGGCAACTGAACAGTGCCTGGACCTGGTCGATCAGAAAGTGCGAGGGCTGCACTTCTACACTCTGAACAAGTCGACAGCCACGCTGGAGATCTATCGCAGCCTGGGCGTCACGGACAGCGACGGACTGCAGCGCTGACGTTTCAGCCACCGCGAACGTTCCTCGCTATTGTCCGATCAGGTGAACACACGACGAGATCTCGGTCGACGCGCGAAGCACGCCATCGCCGAACCCTGACGCCCCACAAACATCCCTGAAAGGGGCGAAAGCCCCTCGAATTCTCCTGTGATTTCAGTGACTTAACCGTGCACTCAAATAAAGTGGCACTGTAACGCAATTGTGCTTATAGTGTGAGTGCAATTTCTTGCTGCCTACAGGAGTGACGAGTGCCGATTGAATTGCCTTCCGTGCGGATCCTGATCGTCGACGACGACCGTCAGATCTGTGAGTACATGCAGACCTTGTTGGAGCGTGATGGTTTCACGGTCCGCGCCCTGACCGATCCCACCCTCGCCGAAGACGAGGTGCGTCAGGGCGATTACCACGTGATCATCCTCGACCTGATGATGCCCAAACTGGACGGGATCGAGGTACTGCGTCGGATCCGCAACATCGACAAGGACATCGCCGTCGTGATTTTCACGGCACACCCGAATCTGGATTCGGCGATAGCCTCGATGAAGCTCGACGCGGTCGACTACTTGAAGAAGCCGTTCAACGTCGACGAATTCCGCGAGGTCCTGGCGCGGGTGATGCGAAAGAAAGGTCTGGCGCGCACCCCGGAGGAACAACTCCACAAGATCATCGGAGACACCATTCGAACGCTGCGCAAAGAGAAGGAGCTCACGCTCAAGCAGATGAGTCGCCGCACGGGCCTGAGCATCTCGCTGCTCTCGCAAATCGAGCGGGCGGAATCGAGCCCGTCGATCTCGAGTCTCTACAAGATCGCTGTAGCCCTCGACTCGCGCATCCAGGATCTCTTCGGTCGCGAATGAGCTTCAGGCGTCGGTGGTCGTGAGCGACCCCCCGGTGGCCGCCGCACTTGCGCCCACTGGGGCAAAACCGTTCGCGCCCGGACCGGGGCACTCTTGACACGCTTTGGGTGCCCGACCATAGTGCGACCCCCATTCGCCGAAGTAGCTCAGTCGGTTAGAGCAGAGGCTTCATAAGCCTTGTGTCGGTGGTTCAAGTCCACTCTTCGGCACTACCCTTCCCCGTCACCTGTGTGCGCGGGGATTCGTGGTTTTGGAGGGTCGCCCAACGCTTCGCAAGTGCCGACGAAGCGCCATCGGCGTTCTCCACCTGCTCGTGGCGGCTGCCCGAGATCAGGGGGGAGATTGCCCGCGATGTTCGGGGAAGGAACGCGGCTGCGTCGAGGGCGTGACGCTCCCATCTCGCGCCGCTCCGATTCTTCAGTTCTGGGCGTCCAATCGCAGCTTGAGCAGCATCGCGCAGGTGTCGGCCACCGACGCCGGCTCGTAGCCGAAGTCCGCGCACAGCCGGTCGACCATGCGCTGAGCGTCCTGGCGTTCAGTCGCGTCGAGCCCCGCGCCTTCTTGTCGCAACAACACCATCACGTTGCGACTCAAACGCACCAGCGCGGTACGCCGGTCGCGAAACACGGCATCGCGCAGCCGGCGAATGGGGACGCTGAAGATGCCGTCGATGTCCAAGGCCTCCCCCGGGTGATCGATCGCCCAGGCCGCAATCAGATTCATCCACGAATGGCGTAGATCCTGGGGCTGGTCGGGGAGGTCGAGCAGGGTCTCGACTTCTTCCATCAGCCTCTCGTCGGGGTCTTCGTCGGCACCGGTGATCGCGTTCCGCACTTTCTCGCTCTTCGCCCAGTGGCTGACGTGATGAATGTACCGGGTAAACAACTCGGCGTAGCGCTGCTCATCGATCAGGCCGCTGGCGCGACGGAACTCGTCCTCGGTCCATTCGAGCAGTTCGTCCCGTACCAAGCGACGAAACTCCGCGTGGTCGTGGAATCCGCCGTCCATCGCTTCGAGCTGAAGCCACACGTACTCCACCTCTCGGGCGCACAAGGCATCCAGCTCCTCCAGGACGCCAAACGGTGACAGTCCGTGGAAGTCTGGATTCTGCGCCGCATCGAGCAGCACGGTACGCATCTCGCGCGGACTCGCACCGATACATCCTTCGTAGATCGTGTGCGAGTCGAACTCGCGATACAGCTGCTCGACTGCCGCCGTGATGGCTTTGCGTTTGTCCGCGTCGAGGCGCGCCGGCGCTTTTCCATCTGCGTACAGCTCCAGCTTCTCGAACGCCGTCAGACTGCGCACGATGTCGCGGATCTCACGCTGGTAGCCATCGGGGTTGGGACGGTTCAGACGCGTCAGCACCGCGAACATCGCCGCCACACGCGTGGCATGCGGCACGACGTGCACCTGCAGGTGCGGTGCGATCTGGGTGTCGTAAATGGCTTGCTCGTCTCGCCAGCTCAGCAAGTACGGCATGCGGATCAACTCGAGACGACTGCGAAAGCTCTCGAATTCAGGATGCTTGCGAAACGCCGCCAGCTCGGTTTCGTTGGAACTGGCCAACATCACGCAGTTGATCCGGATGTTCTGGGTGGGCAACGCCACTTCACCCGTTTCGGCGGTGATCTGCAGGTACTTGAAACGTTCCAGGGGACGCTTGAGCAAGTCGGAGAACTCGATCAGCCCTCCCGATGCCTCGATCAACTCGCCGTGAGTCTCGAACAACGTCACTGCCTGCAAGCTCGAAGGCAGCGCACCCAAGGATCGATCAGCCGTGATCTGCCGCTCCCCCGCATCGATGGACAGCTCGGGGCCGATCGTCACGGCCGCCGTGCGGTAGCGCTTGGAAACGAAGTAACGCTCGACTTGAACGTGCCGCAGCACTTCGGCGAGATCGCCTTCGCAACTCGCTAGCAGCGCGTCGAACACTGCGCGGTTCTTGTGAGAGAGGCTACCGTGCCACAGCCATTGGTTCACCCCTCGCGACGGCGGAGAATTTGGCAGCAACTTGCGGAGCAATGCCCGCCTATCGTCACGGGGCAGGAGCAGCAGCGGGTGATCCCGCAGTTCGTCGATCAGCCGCGCATCGATCTGCTCCTCGGGCAGTTGCCCGTAGCTCGCCGTCTCCTTCGCGGCCAGCAACTTGTCGCCGAACCCGATGGCACCACGTGTCGAGCGTTTGCTCGGAAACACCCAATGGAAGCGATACAGCGCCCCTTCGTCGGTCGTCGAATAATGTTCCAGCGCCTGCATGATGCAGCGGGCGACCGTACTCTTCGCCGACCCGTTCGGCCCGTGCAGCAGCGGCAGGCGATTCGGACGCCCCTCGCGCGCGAAGTTGTTCAAGATCCGGTACAGCTCGTTTTGAACCGCTTCCTGCCCGATTAGTCCTCCCCCGTCGTCTCGCGACTCCAGCCACGGCAAGTCGAACAATCGGAAGCGAGTGGCCTCTCCCCACGGCTTGCTGACCTCTTCTTTGCCGAAGTAGTCGAAGGCATCTCGAATGTACTGCACGGCGTCGCGACTGTGGCGACGCGCATCGGCAGCGAAGACCTCGAGGTAGTCCTGAAACGACAGCACACGCCGCTGCGCACGGAACTGCTCTCTGACCTGCTGAGAAATGTCGTAAAGATCGTCGAGGACGCTGCTCGTTCCCATGAGCGCAAAGCTATCACGAATGCGCTAGCGAAACCGCCAGGGACGCCGCCCTCGGCCGGCACCAGCCCGGCTCCTGCGTCCCCGGCTCCTTAGCGAAGCACCCTCCAAAACACCGCCACCAGCGCAGCCAAGAGCACACCAAACCCCAAGGCGACGACAGCGACTTTCGATAGCGACCATTGGCCCGCAGTCGCGGTCGCCAGCCCGCGTGCAGCACGTGGGTTGGGCCGCGCCACTGCACGCGGCGCGGCTTGGCGTGGCGACGCTCTGCGACCGCTGGACACCGCCGGGATGACCAAGCGCGACGACAGCTCTGCCTGGTTGGTGTCGGCCCACTGCGAGTGGTCCCCCTCCAAGCCGTAGGCCCGGCCCACGGCGTTGGCCAAGTCGCCGACCTTTGCGAAACGTGCGCTGGGTTCCTTGGCCAAGCCCCCTTCCATCACCTCATCGAGTGCGACGGGAACACCGAGTTCACCTTCCGCAACGCGGCTGGGCGGTTCGGGATCAGCGCCCAGAATCTGCAACAGGACACTCGGGCCGTGCGGCCCAGTGAACGGCACTCGGCCAGTGACGCACTCGTAGCAGATCGCGGCCATCGCCCACACGTCACTGCGCGCGTCCACCGTAGCCAGACCCTGCGCCTGTTCTGGAGACATGTAGAAGGGCGAGCCGATGGTCGTCCCCATCACGGTCAGTTGCTTGGCGCCAGCGCTTCGATCCTTGACCGAACCGAAATCCAAGACCTTGATGTCGTCTCCGCCCTGTCCTTGGCACAGAAAGATGTTGTCCGGTTTCAGATCGCGATGAACCCATTGGCGCTCGTGGGCGAAGTCGAGCGCCTGGGCCACCTGACTGAGCATACGGATCATGCGCACGGGCGACAGCCGCCCCTCGCGCTTGAGCACCCCGCGCACCTCTTCGCCGTTGAGGTACTCCATCACCAACACTTGCCGCCCATCGTCGGTCTGGCGCAGATCGAGAATGTTGACGATGTGCGGGTGGCGAAGCTGACTGGCCACCTCGAACTCGCGAGCAAATCGCTGAGTGGCGATCGAGTCGCGAGCCATCTCCGGGTGCAAGACCTTGAGCGCTACGACGCCGCGAGCTCGCTCGTCCAGGCCTTCGTAAACCCGGCCCATACCCCCATCGGCAATGGCCCGGAACACTCGGTAGCGACCGCCGACCTGGGTGCCGATGAGTGAGTCGTCCCGATCTTCGGGTAGCGAAAGACGGGACAACGCGACCAGCTCAGTGCCGTCGATGTGGCAAAAACCCGCGTTAGGCGGATAGAGGTGGTAGCAGGCTGGACACCCTTTCACGTCGACCCCTTCGCCTCTGCCCACCGCTCACGGCTCCGGCCCCTGGTTATTCAGGGGCCAACGCTCACGTCCCCACGCTCTGCTCTCAGCTCTCATCCTCTGAAGCATCCGTCTCGGAAGCCCCATCCGAATCGTCCGCTTGCGCATCTTCGCCGTCGTTCGACGCGACCGGTTCGTCGCGGTAGTACATGATGCGGTTGCAGCTCGGGCACTGGTCGAACGCTTTGCCACGGCGCAACACCTGAAACGCCATCGGTGCCAACGAGATGTGGCAAGCGCTGCACGTACCGTCGATCGTGTAGCAGATGGCGCTGCCGCGTCGCTTGCGGATCATCTCGTAGCGACGGTAGAGTACCGGCGGCACCAATTTGACGGCTGCCTCGCGCTCCGTGCGTCGTGCCGCAGCTTCAGCCTCCAACTGGTCGACGCGCGTTTCGGCAGCACCCGCGCTCTGCCCGAGCTCGGCCGCGACGGCGTCACGCTGCTGGGTGGTGTCCTCTTGGTCCTTGTGGGCCTGCTCGATGAGCCCGGCGAGTTTCTGAGTCTCGATCTCACGATCCCGATAGAGCTTGCGGAGCTCCTCGGTCTCACGTTGTGCGGCGTTGACTTCGCGCTCGGTCCGACAACGCGCGAGCTTTTCCCGAGACCGTTCGAGCTGTACGCCCATCTGCCTCGCCTCGGTGATTAGCTCGTTGCGCACGCGCTCCATGTCGTGAGTGCTGCTTTGAATCGCGGCCAGCTTGGCCTCCAATTGTTGCTGCTGGACTCGCTTACCCCCCAGGGCGTCCCGCTCCTTCTCCAGCTCTTGCTCCAGTCGCACGAGTTCTTGGTCGAGAGCGGAGAGCTGTTCCAGGGCTTCGATTTCGGCTTGAATACTCACGAAAAAAACGGCTCCTCGACGGCGCGGCGAGCACTCGCACGCGCGGCTGGCGAACCACCGGCGTCGCGGCGACGGCACCCGAGGTGCCGCGACGGGATCGCAGATGTGTGAGGCGGTCCGAATGAGGACCGCGAATGGAGTGAACACCGCAACGGTGGGCCCACCAGGGTTCGAACCTGGAACAACCCGGTTATGAGCCGGGGACTCTGACCGATTGAGCTATAGGCCCCAACGACTTCGATTCGCTCCGAGCGCGCACAACCCAGCCCGACTCCTGATCGCAGGAGTAACCGTGGCTGGGTGGTGGCGATTGGCTGACTCAGGAGCAACCCTCTGCTTCGCCGTCCATTGCCGGCGATTCGAGATACCCCATCCGTTGGGGCTTCGGCGCGCAACGTAGCCGAAGCGTCGCGGGCTAGCAACCAGCCTCATTTATCGCTCGGAGGCTCGACCAACGGGTCGGCACAGCAGCGGAACCCAGTGTTCGGATAGCCAACGTCCACCAACCGCGTCTGGATGCTCCGTTCACAGTCGATTGAACTCTCGTTGTAACCCCCGCCCTTGATCGCCCCCCCGTATCCGCTCGGATGATCGCTCGACACCCACTCTTGGACGTTGCCCAGCAGATCGAACACCCCGTGCGCGCTGACGCAGTCGGACGGCTCGCTCGGACGGCGCGCATCGACACGCACGAGTTCCTCCGCGACTCGCTCGCGCTTCCAGAAACGACTGGCGAGGACCGTCTTGTCGGTCCTGCCGAAGTTGCATGCCTCGAGCATCTTCGGCACGCCGCACGCGAGTGCGAACTCGGCTTCCGTACACAGACGTTTGCCTTCAGCTTCGCAGGCGTTCTGCGCTTCGTAGTAAGGAACCAGCACCGCGGGAACCACGCCTCGTTGGTTCGGGTACTCGAACACATCCATGCAGAAGCCCAGATTGCGAATCGCGACGGCGCATCGCTTCGGGCGCCGCGCGCGGCCGGGGCAGTATTCACCCTCGACCCAGTTCATCCCGGGCGGGCACAGCGCAGCAGTGAGCGGGTGAGGAAGAGGCAGCCCACCGGCGTCCCCAGCTCCAGCGTCGGGTCCCCGCCGCAGACCGGGCGGTGCCCCGGCCTCGATGATCTCACCCTGAACCGGGTCATCGGAGGCATCGGGCCGGCCTATCAAGAACAGACTTCCAGCCACCGACGCCCCGAGAATGACCGCCCCCACGACGGTCCGCGCGATCCAGCTCACACGCCCCCCCGTCGTCGGACAGACACTCCGAACGACAATCGCAGCAAGAACACTCCGCTCGACGACGAACGAACCGATGTGACTCGGGCGGGGCCCATGGCCTCGCACCATACGCTCAACGTCGTCGCCTTGGACAGTCTCGAGTTCGGCCCCGCGGCGAGGCCGGGCACGCTGGGAGCGGGAGTGCTGTGATATGCACGCGACGATGAACGAAGCCGCCGACAAGCTGGTGATCGTCAAGGCTCGCCAGCACAACTTGGCAGACGTCAGCTGCGAACTGCCGCGACATCGCCTGGTCGTGATCACCGGGCCGAGTGGTTCGGGCAAGTCGTCCCTGGCCTTCGACACCATCTACGCAGAAGGTCAGCGCCGCTACGTCGAGTCGCTGAGCGTCTACGCGCGGCAGTTCTTGCGTCAATTGCCAAAGCCCGACGTCGAGAGCATCGACGGGCTGAGCCCGGCGATCGCGATCGAACAGAAGAGCCTCGGACGCAGCCCGCGCTCCACCGTCGGCACTGTCACGGAAATGGCCGACTACTTGCGACTGCTGTTCGCCCGTGTCGGCCAGGCGCATTGTCCGGTTACGGGTCGGCCGCTGTACGCTCACAGCGTGCAAGAGATCGTCGACACGATCCTCGCCCGCCCCGAAAGCCGGGTGGTGCTGTTGGCGCCGATCACCCGCGGCACGCGCGACGACCTGTCCAAACAGCTCGACCAGCTGCGCAAGGACGGATTCGTGCGAGTACGCATCGACGGCGAGGTCTTCGATCTGAACGACTCGCTGAGTGTCGATGCCACGCAACCGCACGATCTGGACGTCGTGGTCGATCGCATCGTGGCACGCGCATCAGCGAAACAGCGCATCACCGACTCCGTCGAACTCGCCCTCTCTCTCGGATCCGGCAGCGTGCTGTTGGATTTCTCCGACGGCCAACCCCCCACCGTGCTGAGCGACCGCCTGGTGAGCTGGGAGACGGGCATGGTGTGGCCGCCGCTGGAGCCCCGCCTGTTTTCCTTCAACCATCCCCAGGGGGCTTGTCCCGTTTGCGACGGATTGGGAATGACCAAGCAATTGGACCCCGAGCTCGTCATCACCAATCCAGAACGCAGCCTCCGGCAGGGAGCGATCGCCGCATTGGGTCGACGCGGTTCGCTGGGTCGTGCCCTGCTCGTCGATCGGCTGGTCAAGGAGTTCGGAGTCGATGCGGACGCGCCTTGGGACCAGCTCCCCGAGAAGCAACGCAGGGCCCTGCTCGACGGCGGCCCCGCGACGAAGAGCAAGAGCAAATCCAAAAAGGCACGCTTCGAAGGCATCTTGGCGCTCGTTCAGCGCACGGCGTCGCGAGACGAAAACGACCCGTCTTCTGGCGACGGTGACGACGAAGAAGGCAGCCTCACGACTGCCGAGGCACAGCTCTACTTCACGGACCGACTCTGTACGGCTTGCGGTGGACAACGCCTGCGGCCCGAGGCCCTCGCCGTTCGCGTCGCAGGGTCGACGATCGGCGAGGTGATGGACTTGGATCTGGTGAAGTTGGACGACTGGCTCGAGCACGTCAGCGCTGACTCGAACCTCGGACCGCAGCGTCAGGCCATTGCAAAGCCGCTGCTCAAGGCGCTGTCCGAGCGGACCAAGTTTCTGCGCGAGGTGGGTCTATCGACGCTCACGCTCAGCCGCCCCGCCTCCACCCTCAGCGGCGGCGAGGGTCAGCGGATCCGCCTTGCGACACAAATCGGAGCGGCGCTGGTCGGCGTTTTGTACGTCCTGGACGAACCGAGCGTGGGGTTGCACCCGAAGGACAACGATCAGCTGCTCCAAGCGCTGCGCCGCTTGGTGGACAAAGGCAACTCCGTGCTCGTCGTCGAACACGACCGAGACGCCATCCTCGCCGCGGACTACGTCGTCGACATGGGGCCGGGCGCTGGCACCCACGGCGGGCACATCGTAGCCCAAGGCACCGTGCAGCAGTTGCTGCAAGATCCGAACTCGGTGACAGCCCGCTACCTCGAAGGTCGGGCCGCACGCATTCAACACGAGCGGGTCGCGCGCTCGGAGCGCTCGCTGATCGTGCGCCACGCCGAGCTGCACAACCTGCGCGGCGTCGACGCCGAGTTTCCGGTGGGTCTGCTGGTGGCCGTGACCGGGGTGAGCGGCTCGGGCAAGAGCAGTTTGGTGATGGACATCCTGCTACCCGAGGCCCGGAAGCGACTCGGCGGCACCCGCCCTCGCAGCAGCGCCTGCGCGGACATCGAAGGGTTGTCCCACTTCGACAACGTCGTGAGCATCGATCAGACCCCCATCGGTCGCACGCCGCGTTCGAACCCGGCCAGCTACACGGGCATCGCCGCTCAACTGCGCGAGTTGTACGCGGCGCTGCCTGAAGCGCGCGCACGCGGCTACAAGCCCGGTCGTTTCTCGTTCAACGTCAAAGGGGGACGCTGCGAAAAATGCCTCGGGGACGGCCTGCTCAGAGTGCAGCTGCACTTCCTGCCGGACATGTACGTCACCTGTGACGCCTGCGACGGCAAACGCTACAATCGCGAGACTCTGGAGTTGAAGTACCGGGGCCTGAGCATTGCCGACGCGCTCGATTGCACGGTCGAAGAAGCATCGGATCTGTTCTCCAGCATTCCTCGCATCGCTCAGCGCCTCGAAGGGTTGCGCCACATCGGCCTGGGCTACGTGCGCCTCGGGCAATCGGCAACCACGCTGTCGGGCGGTGAAGCCCAGCGCCTCAAGCTCGCCAGCGAATTGTGGAAACGCGGCAGTGGCCGGACGTTGTACATCCTCGACGAGCCGACGACGGGCCTGCACTTCAGCGACGTCGAGTTGCTTCTGGTGGGCCTCACGGAACTACGAGATGCGGGCAACACGGTCGTGTTCATCGAACACAACATGGACCTGGTGGCAAACGCCGATTGGGTGATTGACCTGGGCCCGGACGGAGGCGAGGACGGTGGGCGAGTGGTCTGCGCCGGTCCGCCCGAAACCGTGGCGAAATCGCGCGCCAGCCGCACGGCACGCTACCTCGAGCGAGCGCTCGAGGGTTGAGCAGACCCTACAGCTGACGAGGAGGACTCAGCCAAAATCGCGTTCGACGCGCTCTTGTTCCTCTTTGCAGCGGATACAGAGCGTCGTCTCGGGGCGAGCCTGCAAGCGCTTGACCGAGATCGGCTCGTCGCACTCTTCGCAGATGCCGAACGTCCCCGCGTCGAGGCGTTCGAGCGCCCGCTGGATCTTGTCTAGCAGGTTCTTCTCACGACCGCGCAAGCGAAAGGTGAACGCCTGCAGGTACTCGCTCGAAGCCAGATCCATTTCGTCGGGCAGGTCGTCGGAATCGAGGGTCATGTCCTCTTGGAGCGTCTGCTGAGCCCGACGCACGATTTCGTCCCTCTTCTCGGTGAGCTGCTTGCGAAAGCCCTCCAGCTCCTCTTTGCTCATTGCTGCGGTCATGCGTTCTCCAAACGACTTTCCCTGGGGGAATGCCCAGCCCCTAAACGGGGGCAGGGAGCATAGGTACGGCCCGTGGAAAGGTCAATTCGAGGAATCCTCGTTCACGGGTTGCCCGACGTCGAGGGCACCTGTCGGCCCACCAACCGGTTCTCCGGTGCGGTCTCGAGCCGCACTCCACAGCTGGAAAATAGCCTCACTTGCCTTCCCGGTACGCGCGAACGGCGTTGACGATCCCATCGGCCAACTTCTGGCGGTAGTGGTCCGAGTCCAGGCGGCTTTCCTCCGTCGGATTGGAAATGAAGGAGACCTCGAACAGAACCGCGGGCATGCGCGCGCCCGCCAAGACGTAAAAGCCCGCCCTGCGAACCCCGCCATCCTGCACCCCCCGGTAGAAGGGAGACACCGAGGCGAGCGACGAACGCTGGAGCAGTTGGGCGAAGCGCAGCGAGCTGCGCGCGGTGTGCGCATCCAACACGCTGCGCACGTTGCTGGAGAAGTCGGCGGCCGCAGCGCGCGAGGTAAAGTTCTCGCGAGCAGCGACTCGCTCTGACGTGGCGTCCGCCGATACGTCGAGCACGAACGACATCACGCCGTGGCTCTGGGGCGACTCACTGGCGTTGCAGTGGATGGAGATGAACAGGTCGGCAGCAAACGCGTTGGCCTTGGCAACGCGCTCGTCCAACGCCACGAATTCGTCACCGTCGCGCGTGAGCAACGTGTCGATGCCTAGCTCGCGGGCGATCAGCGGCGCGGCGCGATGAGCGACGTCGAGAGCAACATCCTTCTCTTCCAGGCCAGCACCACCGATGGCCCCCGGATCGTGGCCGCCGTGCCCGGGGTCGAGCACGAGTCGTCGTAGTTCACGCTCGCCGTCCCCGCGTTGCCAAGCCGAACGCGGGGGGTGGCGCGAAACGTCGATCACGACTCTCGGCGGCTCCGGCAAGTAGAAGACTCGCTTGTAGACCTTCTGCTGCAAGTCCAGCACGACCCTCAGCCGGCCCTCCCCGTCCCCCGTGCGCACGCGTTGCACGATGCCGCCCACGTCGAGATTGCGTCGACCTGCATACTGCGCGCCTGCGATGTCGACGTACAGGCGTGGCCCCAGTGTCGCCGTGGCGTCTAGCTCGCCAACGTCGTATTCCGCTTGGCGAGTGACGAACACGACGATGCGCGCCGAGTCTTTGGAACCGTATCGCTCGATCTGCGTGACCATCACGGGAGCGCGAGGATCCGCCGGGGCGGTTACCGCGGCTGCAGTGGCGGCGGCACGCGCGCCAGCATCGACGTCGGACGATGGGGGCGCCTCGATCTGCGCAGCGTCGCTCGGCGTTGCCACGAGCTCGACACGCGGAAAGGGCGCGGGTGTCGGGTCGGGTTGCCCTGCGGCGGTCGATTTGCACGCGACAGCTCCGAGCAGGGCGAGCGTCCAAAAGCGCATGGGGTCGTTGTGCCCGCTTCCGAGCCAAACGGCCCAGTTTCCATCCGGTGAACGGGCAAACCAGTACCGACTGCGAAACCGCGACGACCGTCGACCGCTCAGGCGGCGTCCTCAGCCCCACTCGATGCCTTGAGCCAGGTGCGGAACGTGGTTCTCGGAACCTTCGCCGCGCGGGCAGCGGCACTGACATTGCCGTGGTGCGCTTCGAGCAATCGCCGAGCTTCGGCACACCGGTCTCGCGGCGCCGTACTGACGGCGGTTTGCGGCAGTGCCAAGTCGACGTGCCGGGCATCGACGGACACACTGCGAGGACCGGCCTCCACCGCCGCACGGTACAACACGGATCCCAACTCGCGCACGTTGCCGTACCAACGGTGGGCCAACAACCGCGCGATCGCTGGCCCCGTCAATCGCTTCTCCCCTAGCTCGGCTTCGTGTCGGCGAAGCCAGTACTCGGCCAAGGCGGGAATGTCGCTCAGACGCTTGCGCAGCGGCGGAACGGTCAGGCGCACGGTCGCAATCCGATACAGCAGATCGTGTCGGAACTCACCCGTTGCAATGCGCTCTTCCAGTGGAGCACACGTCGCGCTGATGACGCGGACATTCACCTTATGCACACCGTTAGCACCGAGGGGACGCACGGCTTGGTCTTCGATCACTCGCAGCAGCTTCACCTGAATGGCCGCATCGAGCTCGCCGATCTCGTCGAGAAACAGACTGCCCTTGTCGGCCTCGCGAAACGCGCCATCGCGAGCGCACAGCGCTCCAGTGAAGGCACCCTTGCTGTGGCCGAACAGCTCCGAATCGGCGAGCGTTTCACTCAGCCCGCCGACGTTGAGCGCCACGAGTCGCCCCGGACGCTCTCCCAAGCGATGCAGTGCGCTGGCCACGACGTCTTTGCCCGTCCCCGATTCACCGCACAACAAGACCGCGGCGCTCAGCGGCGCAAACCGGCGAATCTCCCGCGCCAACTGTCGCATCGGAGCGCTGCGCCCCACCAGGCCGTCGATCTGAGCATCGTCGCCATCGTCCTCCGTCTCGCTCATCGGACAGACACTCACCGCGGTGCGGCCGATCACGAAGCTGACGGCGACCCCGGTCAGCAGCGCCTCTTGCACTCGCGCTCCGGCGACGTAGACGCCGTTGGTGGAATCGAGGTCCCGCAACAGCACCCCGGACTTGGTCGCACGCAGCATCACGTGACGAGCGCTCACTGCCGGGTCATCAACGCGCACCGACGCACCCGGCCCGGTACCGAGCACGATGACCTCGCCCCCGGCGAAGATCTTCCGTTCCGTGTGCGCGCCGCTCGACAGCTCCAACTGCCACGGCCCCGTGCTTCGCGCCGTGCTGAGTCGTTCCGTTCCCAAGCCATGTGTTTTCTGGTCGTTGCTGCTCATCACGTCAGCGGTTCGACCTCGCCCGACGACGGTTGCGCACTTCATCGCGAATCGCCCGTGTGGGTTCGCGTCGTCCACCTGTGGCGGAATTGCCCGGGACCCGCTCAGTCCCCCCACGAGTCTCGAGGCCGCAGACCCCGTAGCGGGATCGCGACCGGAGCGTTCTGCAGGGCGATGCTGCTCAGCGATGCCACGACGGGAAACGACCGCCCGCGCCGAGCGCGCTCCGACCCGCACGAGACGGAAAGCAGCGCATACGCTCGACGGGGTCGGCCGCGCGTCCCACGACCGACCCTCGCCTGCCGTCAGTCGACGGGGATCTTCAGCCCCAGCGCGCCACGCAGCGCGGAGTACTGCTCGCTGACCATGTAAACGAGCAGGTCCTTCATCTTCTCGGCTGCGCTCAGCTCTGGCGTCCCGCGCTCGGCGCTGAGGATCTTCTTGGCGATCTCCAAGTCGCCGCTGACGAGCAGCGCCGCGCGACACGCCGTCAACTCAGCCGCCTGGTTCCACTGCTTGATGTTTGCCTTGGCGCCATCTTGGATGAACTTCTTCACCACCGTGCGCAGGTACTCACGCGCCTGGGCATCCATGAATTGGTTCAATGCCGCCGCCGTGGTCTGCACGTTCGAGGCAATTTCTTGAGGAAGTGGTGTGTTGGGCGCGCCAATCACGACGCCGGCAAACAGCATGACCGTCAAGTCACGCACGACCGGAAACAACGTTCGGATGTACAGCTCCGGGCGATACGTCGCCAAATGCTTGCCGCAAATGAACGCCAACTCGGGTGGCTGAAAACCGGACAGAACCGTCCGCCCCGCCTCGGAAGCGCGAGGCTCGGTAGCCAAGGCCTCAATCGCCCCTGGCTGGTCGTTGCGCACGTACAACTCGGGAAGCGGCAACCCCAGCACTTGCGCCGACCACCCGAAGGTGCGGGCAAACGTGATGGTCGAAGTTGCAACGTCCTGCTTGTACTTGCGATCCGGAAGTTTGGCGTTCGGCCCCGCCTGAGCGATCTTCGCTTTGAGCGCTGCGCCCGCCACACCCTCGAGGATCTTGCTGACGTAGATGTTCAAGTCGGGGTGCAGCAGGTACTTGATCCAATGCTCGTTCGTCAGTCGCCCCTTGACCTGCAGGATGCCCTGGGGGCGGTAGTCCTCGTAGAAGCGCTGTTCTTCCGCATCGGCCTGACGCAAGAACGACATCACCGCAGCGGCGCACCAAGCTTCGTCGTAGGCACGCTTGTAGAGGTACAACCGATACAGTGCTCGATACGGTTCGAGCTTCAGCGGGTCCTGAGTGAGGATGTAGCGCTGCTGCTCGATCGCCATGTCGTACTGCTCGCTCACCTCGTATAGCTCGGACAAGATGCGCCGATCCGTGAGCTCTTCCGGCTTGGTGTGCGACGCCATCTTGAACGCGTCGATTGCCTTGTCTCGATCCTGGATGCGGTCGCGGTAGACCAAGCCGAGCTGGTACCACAACTCGTGCTCGAGGTCCGTTTTCGACTTGCCCGCGATTCGATGCAGCATCTTGCGGTAGTTGCGCTCCAGCTGTTTCCAGTTCTTGGCTTGCGTCAAGATCTTGTTGATGCGCTCGAACGCCTCGAGGAAGCCAGGATGTAGGTCGAGTGCTTCGTTGAAGTACTCCACCGCCCGATCGCCGTCCTCGAGTTTGTCGCGATACAGCTGTGCCACCGTGAAGTAGTACCGCGCCTTCTTCTCCGGATCGCCTTCGAGCTCGGAGATCGTCAGCACGACCTCGACCATCTTCGGCCAATCTGCCGTCGCTTGATACAGCTGCAGCAAACGGTGAAGCAGGACGTGGTCGCGCGGCTTGATCGTCTGCGCCTCTTCGAGCGCGTCAATCGCCTTGCGCGGCTGCTCGGCGTGCTTGCCCCACACCTCGCCGATGTTGAGCAGCAATTCGAAGCGCTCGTTGTCGTCGGTGATGCTGTCGAGGATTTGCCGTTTGTACTCGGCAACCTGTTGCCAATCCTTCTGCTCCTCGTACAACTCGACCAAAGCGTCCAACGTTGGTCGGTGCTCGCCGTCGAGGCCCAGCGCCTTCTCGAAGTTGTTCACTGCCTGCCGACGCTGGTCTTGCTCTCGTTTGATGCAGCCGAGACGATAGTAGACGTTCGTCCGCTCGCTGACTTCGTCATCGCCCAGTGCGGTCAGCACCTTCTGATAATTCGTCAGCGACGTCGGCCAATCCTTCAGGCGATAGGCGACCTCCGCGATGCCGCGAACGCTCTCTTGCGACGTGACGTCGAGTTTGAACGCCTCTTGATACGCTTTGAGCGCCTCGTCGTCGTTGCCCAGCTCTGCGTAGATGCGCCCCAGCAGGTTGTTCAAGCGGTGCTGCTCGACTCGGTCGCCACCTCGCCCGCGTTTGACGAGCAACTCCGCCAACGGCTCGGCTTCCTTCCAACGGGCGTTCTCGACGTAGCTCTCGACGAGCGGAGCGGCGGCGTCTTCGCACTCGGCGTCGTTCTCGATCGCCTGCTCGAAGGCCGCCAGGGCCTGCTCGTGCTCGCCGAGTCGCTCCTCGCGGATGCGCCCCAACTCGACCAGCAGTCTGGCTTTGGCGCGCCCCGAGCTAGTGTGTGCCACTTCTTGCTCGAGGTACCTGGCACCGGCATCCCAATCCCCCTCGGTCAGCGCGATGCTCTTGAGAGCACCGAGCGCGGCCAGGTGGGTCGGATCGAGGTCCAGTGCCTTCTCGTAGCT